>CBFGXR010000008.1:0-16884 GCA_965652675.1 uncultured Castellaniella sp. | reverse complement strand
CGAAACCGGCATGCTGCAGGAAACTGCGGGACACGGCGGGCGAGGCCCCGAACAGGTACATCAGCAGCCAGGCGTGGCGCGTGAAATTGCGGATCAGGGCCATGTAGCCGGTGTTGCGCCGGTCCTGCGGCGTGTCGCCGTCGGCCAGCCGGTCCCAGGCCGCCTCGGGCAGCGAGAAGTTGTAGTGCACCCCGGCGATGCACTGCATGACCTTGCCGTAGCGCCAGGCCAGGCCCTGGCGGTAGACGTGCTTGAGCATGCCGGTGTTGGACGTGCCGTACCAGGCGACGGGGATGTCGGCTTCCGGCGGCAGATGCGCTGGCATGGACTGGTTCCAGACCGGTTCGCCGGGGTTGCGCAGGGCGACGAAGCCGTGGATGTCGGTCAGTTCGCCGATCAGCGCCTCGGCGTCGGGCAGGGGACGGGTGATGAGTTCCAGCAGGGATTCGGAATAGTCGGTGGTGATGCGGGGATTGGTCAGCGCCGATCCCAGGGCGGCCGGGTGCGGGGTCATGGCCAGGTTCCCCGACGCGTCCACCCGCAGACCTTCTTTTTCGATCCCGCGCCGGATGGCGCGCAACAGTTCTGGTTGCGCCGCCAGGTGGGCGCGCCGTTCCGGGGCCAGGCTCATGATGAATGGGTACCGAGTTGGTCTGAATAAAGGGGGATTTTAGCTGCATCGAGAGGCCCGTTCCGGATCGTGGCCGGCGCGCCGGGCCGGATCGCGCGCCGTACAATGCGGCCGAAGGGTGTCCGGCGCGGGGCGGGACGATCGGCAGGGGGGCGGCTCATGTTCAGGATGTTGGCGGTCGGTTGTTGCGCGGTCCTGCTGGCCGCCTGTTCGCCGACCTTCGACTGGCGGCCGGTGGCCTTCGGCCAGGGCGGCGCGGCCGGCGTGCTGCCGGATACGCCGCAGGCGCAGACCCGGCCGGTGCCGTTCGAGGGCCGGACGCTGAACCTGACGATGCGCTCGGCGCGCGCCGGCGGCGTGCTGTTCGCGCTGGGGGCGGCGGAACTGCCGCCCGGCTGGGCCGCCGACGCGGCGGTCCGACGGCGCCTGGCCCGCTGGGCGGTCGATGCCCTGTACCGCAACGCCGGGGCCGAACCCCCCGGCCCGGACGCCGATCCGGAACAGCGGTTCTCCTTCCAGGGCCGGGGGCCGCAAGGCCCGGTGCGGGTCGAGGCGCAGGTCAGGGTGACGGCGACCGAATGGCTGGAGGCCGTGGTGATTGCCGGGGCCGACGACCATGCGCGCGCGCCGGTGGGTGATTTCTGGCTGTCCCTGCGCTGGCCGGACGAGGCGGGGACAGCAGCGCCCGGCTCATCGCCGCGGTGATGGCGGCCTGGCGCGTGCGCACGTCCAGCTTGTCGCAGGTGTTGGCGATGTGGAAATTGGCGGTCCGTTCGCTGATGCCCAGGATGCACCCGATTTCCCAGCTGGTCTTGCCCTGCGCCGCCCAATACAGGCAGTCGTGTTCCCGTTCTGTCAGCGACTTCATGTGACGCGTCCCCCGTCGGATCTGGCGATGTCTTGTTGAAAGCTAACGTGAGCAAATGTATCACCACGCCCCGACTTGCCGGACGAGGAATCCAGAAAACATTGATGTGACTTAATTCGGGATCGTGACTCCGCGGATCCGGAGGCGGCCGCCGAGCCGGGCTTGCCAGCGTGGCGGGGCGCGGTGCTAGAATGAACCACGAATTCGCGCCGATTTGCCTGATCCGCTTGCGGGCGCTCCATAAATCCAGCTAAAGAGGTCTCATGACCACGACCGCCGTTCCTTTCGCGCCCGCCGCCGAGCCGGCCGCCCCCATTGATCCGCGACCCGTGCCGGAAGGCAGTGTCGGTTTCGTCTCCCCCGAATTCCTGCATTTCTCCGAACCCCTGACGCTCTCCAGCGGCCAGGTGCTGCCGTCCTATACCCTGGCGGTGGAAACCTATGGCCAGTTGAACGCCGCGCGCAGCAACGCGGTGCTGGTCTGCCACGCGCTGAACGCCTCGCACCACGTCGCCGGCATGGACGCCGAACGGCCGGACCAGATCGGCTGGTGGGACAACATGGTCGGCCCCGGCAAGGCCGTGGACACCGACCGGTTCTTCGTCATCGGCGTCAACAACCTGGGGTCGTGTTTCGGCTCCACCGGACCGGCCACGATCGACCCCGCCACCGGCCGTCCCTGGGGCGCGTCGTTCCCGCTGCTGACGGTGGAAGACTGGGTGCATGCCCAGGCGCGCGTCGCCGACCATTTCGGCATCGAGCGCTTCGCCGCCGTGATGGGCGGATCGCTGGGCGGCATGCAGGCCCTCAGTTGGGCGATCACCTGCCCGGACCGCGTGGGCGACTGCATCGTGGTCGCCAGCACGGCGCGCCTGTCGGCGCAGAACATCGCCTTCAACGAAGTCGCCCGCCGCGCCATCCTGACCGATCCCGATTTCCACGGCGGGGACTACCACGCCCACGGCGTCGTGCCGGCCAACGGCCTGTCGGTGGCGCGCATGGTGGGCCACATCACCTATCAGTCCGACGAGGTCATGGCCACGAAATTCGGCCGCGCGCAGCGCGCGCCCGGCCCCACGGGCGACTACCGCTACAACTACGATGTCGAATTCGAGGTCGAGTCCTACCTGCGCCACCAGGGGGAAAAATTCTCCCGCTATTTCGACGCCAACACCTATCTGCTGCTGACCCGCGCCCTGGATTATTTCGATCCCGCGCGCGCGCACGGCGGCGATCTGGCCCGCGCCCTGGCGGCGGCGCAGGCGCGCTTCCTGCTGGTGTCCTTCACCACCGACTGGCGCTTCGCCCCCGAACATTCGCGCGAGATCGTCCGCGCCCTGCTGAAGCACCAGCGCGAAGTCACCTACGCGGAAATCGACGCGCCACATGGCCACGACGCCTTCCTGCTGGGGGACCGGCGCTACCACGCGGTGGTGCAGGGCTATTACGACGGCATCGCCGCCCGCCTGGGCCTGGGCGAACGCCGCCGCGTCGCGGGAGTGCTGGCATGACGGCGATCCAGGCCGCAGTGCCGACCGCGCCGGATGCGGCGGGGATGGACCAGCCGCTGCGGATCGACCTGCTGCGGATCGCCGAATGGATCGAGCCGGGCAGCCGGGTGCTGGACCTGGGCTGCGGCGACGGCCGGCTGCTGGACTACCTGCAGCGGACCCGCCGGGTGCGCGGGGCCGGGGTCGAACTCGACGACGATCGCATGATCGCGGCGGTGCGGCGCGGCGTGCGCGTGATCCAGCAGAACCTGGAAGAAGGCCTGGCGCTGTTCGACGACAAGCAGTTCGACACGGTGGTGCTGTCCCAGACCCTGCAGTCCATGCACCATACGGAACACATCCTGCGGGAAATGGCGCGGGTGGCGCGCTACGGCATCGTGTCCTTCCCGAACTTCGGCTACTGGCCGCACGGCTGGTCGATCCTGCGCGGGCGCATGCCGGTCAACGACCAGATGCCCTACCAGTGGTACGACACGCCCAACATCCACCTGTGCACCCTGCGCGACTTCCAGGCGCTGGCGGCGCAGCTGGGTCTGCGGGTCACGCACCTGGCCGCCTTCCGGGGCGACCAGGAAATCCATCGGCTGCGCGGCTGGCGCAGCCAGCTGGCGGTCTACCGCTTCGAATCGCCCGGGGGCGGCCGCGCATGACGCAAGCGCGGGACACGGATGCCGGCGCGGCCGGCGAGGGCGTGTCCACGCGCGGCTGGCGGGTCTACGGCGGCCGGCGCGTAGCGCCGCTGCTGATCCTGGGCTTTGCCAGCGGCCTGCCGCTGGCCCTGACGTCCGGCACGCTGCAGGCCTGGGCCACGG
This sequence comes from uncultured Castellaniella sp., assembly GCA_965652675.1. GTDB lineage: Bacteria > Pseudomonadota > Gammaproteobacteria > Burkholderiales > Burkholderiaceae_B > Castellaniella. Next base: position 13,062 of record CBFGXR010000008.1, on the reverse strand, counting down.
TGTCGCAGGTCTCGCTGCAGAGCATCGGCTTCCTGACCCTGGCGGGCACGGCCTACACGCTGAAATTCCTCTGGGCGCCGCTGGTGGACCGCTACGCGCCCCCCTGGCTGGGGCGGCGGCGCGGCTGGGTCTTCCTGACGCAGTGGCTGCTGGCGGCCTCGATCGCCGCCATGGGCCTGTTCGATCCGGGGGCGGAACTGAAAACGCTGGCCCTGCTGGCGGTCTGGGTGGCCTTCCTGTCGGCGACCCAGGACATCGCCTTCGACGCCTACAGCACCGACGTGCTGCGCCAGGACGAGCGCGCCGCGGGCGCGGCGCTGAAGGTCATGGGCTACCGGCTGGCGATGGTGGTGTCCGGCGGCCTGGCGCTGATCCTGGCCGACCAGTGGCTGGGCTGGGGCGCCATGTACATGCTCATGGGCGGCCTGATGGCGCTGGCGTCCCTGGCGACCCTGTGGGCGCCGGAACCGGAGCGCGCCGCCCGGCCGCCGCGCACCCTGCGCGAGGCCGTGGCCGAACCGCTGCGTGAATTCTTCGGCCGCCGCGAGGCCTGGGCCATCCTGCTGCTCATCGTGCTGTACAAGCTGGGCGACGCGTTCGCGGGCGCGCTGTCCACCACCTTCCTGATCCGGGGGGCGGGCTTCGACGTCACCGAGGTCGGCATGGTCAACAAGGTCTTCGGGCTGGTCGCCACCATCGTCGGCGCGCTGGCCGGCGGCGCGCTGATGACGCGCCTGGGCCTGTACCGCGCCCTGATGGCCTTCGGCCTGCTGCAGGCGGTCTCGAACCTGGGCTACTGGATGCTGGCCGTCACCCCGCCGCATCTGTATTCCATGGCGCTGGTCGTGGCGGTGGAGAACCTGTGCGGCGGCCTGGGCACGGCGGCCTTCGTGGCGCTGCTGATGGCCCTGTGCCGGGTGGAGTTTTCCGCGACGCAGTTCGCGCTGCTGTCGGCGTTGTCGGCCGTGGGGCGCACCTATCTGGCCGGGCCGCTGACCCCGGTGCTGGTCGCCGCTTTCGGCTGGCCGGTCTTCTTCGTCCTGACCGTGGCGATCGCCCTGCCGGGGCTGGTGCTGCTGTGGTGGATGCGCGGGCGGGTGCGGGCGCTAGAGAGCCTCTGAATGGGTCCCTGCGGCGAATGCCCGGGGCGTGACGCCGGTGTACGCGCGGAAGGCCGCGATGAAGGACGACAGGCTGTCGTAGCCGCAGGCCAGGGCCACGTCGGTGATGCGGTCGCCGCGTTCCAGCAGCGGCAGGGCGTGCACCAGCCGGGCGCGCTGGCGCCACAGGCGGAACCCCAGGCCCGTCTGCCGCTGGAACAGCCGTGTCAGGGTCTTGTCCGACAGGCCCAGCCGGCGGCTGAACGCGCCCAGGTCCGGCGCGCCGTCGGGATGGCTCTGCAACTGGCGGCATACCGATTGCAGGCGTGGATCGGTGGGCCAGGGCAGGATCAGCCCGGCGTCCGGGCTGACGGCCAACTGGTCGGCCAGCACCCGGGCCAGGCGGCCGTCCGGGCCGTCGGGGTCGTATTCGACGGGCAGGGTGCTGAAGCGCCGGATCAGCTCGTGCAGCAGGGGGCTGACGGCCAGCACCCGGCAGGCGGTCCAGTCCAGGTCCAGCGCGTCGGCGTCCAGGTACAGGCTGCGGATGACGGTGTGGGGCGATTGCCGCACCTGGTGCGTCACTCCGGCCGGAATCCAGACCGCGCGCTGCGACAGGGCGACGAAGCGGGCATCCGGCGTCCAGACCTGCAGGTAGCCCTGGGTGGCGTAGGACAGCTGCGCCCAGGTGTGCTTGTGCCGCCGGGGGATCAGGATGTTCGACTGGCTGTCGATGTGCCCGTAGACGGGGCGGGGCAGGCGGCGCAGGCCGCCGCGCCGGCCCGGGACGGCGGCATTACCTGGACTTTTGCCGGGGTTCTTGCCGGGCTGGACGGTGTCCGCAGGGCCCTGGATGCCGCGTTGTATGTCCGTTCGCGAATGTTTCATAGCTGTTTACCGCCAAACATGGCCTTCCAGCCAGTTTAACCTTCTCTTCGAGAGCCCCGGACCGCCGGAGCACCCATTTCCATGATGTCGAAATTACGTCTGCTGTTCGATCGTTTCACCCTGATCCTGATCGCGGTCGTCACGGCCGCCACGGTCTTGCCGGCCCACGGCCAGGGCGCGGTGTTCTTCGAACGGCTCACGGCCGCAGCCATTGCGTTGCTGTTCTTCCTGCATGGGGCCAAGCTTTCCCGCGAGGCCATCATCGCCGGAGCCACGCACTGGCGGCTGCATGGGGTGATCTTCACCTGGACGTTCGTGATTTTCCCCATCCTGGCGTGGGTGCTTCGGCCGGTTCTTCTGCCCCTGCTGGGCGAACCGCTCTACGTGGGCATCGTCTACCTGTCGGTGCTGCCCGGGACGGTCCAGTCGGCCATCGCTTTCACGTCGATCGCGCGCGGCAACGTGCCCGCCGCCGTCTGCGCCGCTTCGGCGTCCAGCATCGTCGGCATCGTCATCACCCCCCTGTTGCTGCAATTGTTCCTGGGCGCGGACACGTCGGCCCTGGGCGGCAGTTCGCTGCTGCAGGCGATCGGCAAGATCAGCGTGCAGATATTCCTGCCTTTCGTCGCCGGCCATTTGATGCGTCCGGTGATCGGCCGCTGGATGGACGGCCACCGCAAGCTGGTCACCAGCGTGGATCAAAGCTCGATCCTGCTGGTGGTCTATACGGCGTTCAGCGAGTCGGTGATCGGCGGTCTGTGGCAGACGGTGGACCCGGTGTCGCTGGCCTGGCTGGTGGTGGCGTGCTGCGTGCTGCTGGCGCTGGTGCTGGTGCTGAACACGTGGTCGGCGCGCCGCATGGGTTTCAATCGGGCGGACGAGATCACGATCGTGTTTTGCGGCTCGAAGAAGAGCATGGCCACGGGGGTGCCGATGGCCGGTGTGCTGTTCAGCGCGGGCGCCATCGGGCCGGTGCTGCTGCCGCTGATGATCTTCCACCAGATTCAACTGATGGTGTGCGCGGTGCTGGCGCAGCATTATTTGCGGTTGGGGCAGGAGCAGGGGAAGGATTCCGGGCGCCGGCGTGCGGCTGCTTGATTTGGGTTTTTAACCCGCCCGCCGCCCCCGCACCCCGCCGGGGCCAGGTCGGGGCGGCTCGGGCGCAGGTCGTGCGCCCTCGGCCTACGGCTTCCCGCCCCTCCAACAGGCCCCAGCGGGGCGCGGGAGCGTCGGGCTGATGCTCAGGCCTTCTTGACGAACTCCGACTTCAAACCCATTGAGCCGAAGCCATCGATCTTGCAGTCGATGTCGTGATCGCCGTCCGCCAAGCGGATGTTCTTGACCTTGGTGCCAACCTTCACCACCGAGGATGAACCTTTTACCTTCAGGTCCTTGATCACCACCACCGTATCTCCGTCCTGCAGCACGTTGCCGTGGGCGTCGTGGATGACGCGAGTCTGCTCCATGTCCGCCGCGGCTGTCTGAGACCATTCGTGAGCGCATTCAGGGCAGACGAAGTGGTCACCGTCTTCGTAGGTGTATCCGGAGTTGCACTGAGGGCAAGTAGGGAAGGGGTTCATGGGTTTCCTTATGTGGGGTCGTGCGGGACAGTGTAGCGTGACTGGTCAAGAGCTATTGTTTATGATGCGCACAGGTAGTCTTGTGCTGCTACCAGTCAGTCAGGAGCGACAGGTCAGTGCGGATTGTTGGGTAAGCGGTTTTAGCTGATCTGCGATACTCGCTTTCACCGAACCGAATGATCGCTATTGCCCAAAGTGGCCGAGTGGGGCAATCTAAACCGCTCGGTGCCGTGCCCGCAGGGCGTATTCATCAGCGAGTGACAAGTTGGTGCCTGCCTACGTCCCAGCAACACGAGTACCCAAGCGAGCATCTATAGGTTATCGAGCTACGTGCGTCGCACAGCATCTCCGCGCATAGTGGAGGATGGACATGTTGGGTCACAATGAGGCCGAATAGTAATCAACTGGAGAGGTCGATAGTGGTTTCTGATGTGCTCGCTACCTATCTGCTCGGGACACTTGATGGTTTTGGCTTCGAACGCCTCATTCAGAAGCTCCTTGCTGCACGCCACCACGATCAGTTTGTTGCGCTGGGCGGTATTCATGATGGTGGTGCGGATGGGTTTTTTCGCTCGATTCTTGAAGACTGTACCCGACCTACCAGTTTCGTACAGATGAGCATTCAAGAGAATGCTCCCAGCAAGATTCGCCAAACAGTAGAGCGTCTTCGAGAGTATGGGAGAGACGTCCAGACCCTGTCATATTGGACAAATCGCAAGCTGGTAGTGGATAGCATTGAGGACAGCCTCAGTTCCGAATTGGGCGTTGTTGTCCGAGTTCGTGACTGGGATAGTGTGCTTCGTCTAATCAACGAGAGTGACACTACGGCCAAGGCCTTCGACGATCACTTTCGGCGCGAAATCTTCGAGCTTACGAACGAGCGCATGCCGAGAGCAGGTGACCTCATCGACCTCGTGTCTGATCCGAGTGTCTACGCCTTCTTGCAGTTTGAGCGGACCGAACGATTCAGTAAAGGTGGATTGCTTTCGCCAATCGTGGATTCTCTTATCTATTGGGCGCTGCGGGAGACCGATCCTGACGTACCCCGCCTTCTAAGTCGCTCAGAACTGAAGTCGAGACTTACATCGTTACTTCCATCTGCCGCTAGCAGCCTAGTGCCAAAAATTGATGGGCGCTTGAAGGTCTTGTCGGCGAGGGATGGTGGAGGCAATCAGCGGATTCGGTTCTATCAGGGCGCTGATAGCTTCTGTCTTCCTCACCTGATGCGCGTTGAGTTAGCAACACAAAGTGCGAATGAGCTAACCCTGAAGGCGGAATTCATGAGGTCGCTAGCAGCGCGTGCCAAAGAGCATGGAGCGCAGGAACCTGAGACTGTTGCCGAAGTCTGCGAGAAGTCCCTCTATCGTCACTTCCACGAACAAGGTTTGATTCTGGCTGCTTTCCTCGAAAAGCGTCTGGAAGGAATCACCATCTTCGATCAGATCGTTGAGGAAGAACTGCGAGCTACCGTTGCAGCAGGTATGCAGCTCTCGAAGGAGTCGTATGCAGCGGCACTGCGCGTGCTGCAACGTGTCCTGTACACGCCCTCACATACAGAGAAAGAGTTCCTGGATCGTTTGAGCAAGACGACACTCCTACTGTTCACACTGAAACATAACCCGAAGCTGATTGAATACTTCAATCAAATGAGTGGAAAGTTCCGGCTGCTTGTAGGCGCGGATATCCTTGTCAAGGCCTTATCAGAGACGTTCCTCCCTAGCGAGCATCGACACGTTACCAACCTATTGAAGGTTGTTAAGGCCTGTGGTGCAACTTTGATCTTGACCGAGCCCGTGGTGAATGAGGTTTTTACGCATCTTCATGCTACACATCTCGAATTCCGGAACTATTACGCCATCCAGGAACCATATATTTCTCCAGCACTGGCTTCGCAGAGTGATCGGATTATGATTCGCACGTATTTCCATGCGAAGCTCATGATGAATCGGGTGACCGGCTGGAGGAGCTTTGTCGAGATGTTTGTCGATTTTGACAATCTTGCAAGTAAGACTGCCCGAGGCGAGTCTCAGCTTCAAGCCTTCCTGTGCAAGACATATGAGCTAGAGTTTCTCTCGCGGAGCGAGCTTGTCAAGGGAGTCGATCTGAAGCGGGTCGATTTGCTCGCCGATGCCTTAGATGACAAGAAGGAGATCCTTGCGAAGAATGACGCACTGATGTGCTTCGCCGTCTATGCTCAGCGAGTCAAAGGTGGTGAACAAGCAATTTATGATGGATTCGGTGTTCGCACATGGTGGCTAACGAAGGAAACGTCTCTGCTTCGACATACCGGTGCGCTCGTTAAAGAACATGGTGGCACCCCCTTCATCATGCGTCCCGAGTTCTTGCTCAATTTCCTTTCGCACTCTCCGAAGGCCGCGGATATCGACCCGGTAGTTCGGGAGTTGTTGCCTAGCCATGTTGGATTGCAGATTGGTCAACATCTGAATCCGGTGCATATGCACAAGCTTCTCCAGCATGTTGACGATTGGAAGGCTCTTCCTGACGCACGCCGTGAGATACGAATTACTGAGGCGGTCGATCAATTGAAGTACGACAGAATGAAGCGCTACGAAAGCAATCTTGACCTCTCGGGTATAGACGAGGCCGACGCAGTTCTTACCGCTTTGCGCGACGGTGCCAAATCATGAGGAGATGCTTTTAGGTGCGCTGCCACCCTTGATCCAAGGAAGTTTCCAGCGACGCCTCACTTCATTCGCTGTGATCCGCTGGCCGCAGGAGTAGTTCCTGTAAGAGGGTCCTCCTCAATCCTATCACCCACGAAAAAGGGCCTGGAAGCCCAGGCCCCAATCCACGGAGAAAAGCTTACGTCAGGCGGTCGTGTGCAGCAGCGTGCCCACCATGCCGCTGGTCGCCAGTTGCGGGACCGAGGGCACCGAGTTGATCAGGCTGAGGATGGTGTTGGACTGACCGTCCAGGACCTTGCGCAGCAGCAGGTTGTCTTTTTCCTGCATCATGTTCCAGTTCTGCAGGCCGGTCGCTGCGGCGACGGTGCCTTCGATGGAATCGGACATGAGGGGGGCTCCTGTAAAAAGTGCGGCCTTCACGCGGGAACGCGGGCGGCGGAAAACGGATCTTGTCTCTTCTACGACGTCGATTGTACTTTCTTTAGGCCGTTCATGGCGACCATGTCCCTCGTCGGACGGTCATGCGCTACGCTATGACCGTCCGCGATCGGCCGGCGACATTGCGAGTACATGATCATGCCATTGAGCCCGAATCCCCCTGATTGCACGAGTTGTTGTGTCGTTGGAGGCGGGCCGGCCGGCATGATGCTGGCGTTGCTGCTGGCCCGGGCAGGCGTCCCGGTGACCGTCCTGGAAAAGCATGGCGATTTCCTGCGCGACTTCCGTGGCGATACCGTCCATCCTTCGACCCTGCAGATCCTCCAGGAACTCGACCTGCTGGAAAAGTTCGAACAACTGCCTCAGCGGCACGAGCGCCTTCTCAGTGGGCTGATCGCGGGGCGCGAGCAGCCTGTGGTGGATTTCAGCGGGTTGCGGCCGTTCGACTATCTGGCGCTGGTGCCGCAATGGGATTTTCTCAATCTGCTGGCCGACGCGGGCAGGCGCTACCAGGCCTTCGATCTGCGCATGCGCCATCAGGCCACCGGCCTGATCACGGAAGATGGGCGTGTGGTCGGCGTTCGGGTCGAATCACCCGAGGGGAATCATGAACTGCGCGCCGCTCTGGTGGTGGCCTGCGACGGGCGCCATTCCCTGATGCGCGAGGCGGCCGGTTTGCAAAGCAAGGACTACGGTGCCCCCATGGATGTGCTGTGGTTCCGGGTGCCGCGCGCGCCACACGATCCACAGGGCACTTTCGGCATCGTGAGCGATGGCCACTTGATGATCCTTCTGAACCGCAACGATTATTGGCAGACGGCTTTCGTGGTGCCCAAAGGCAGCGACGCAGCCTTGCGTGCCCGGCCGATCGACGGCCTGCGCGATGCGGTTGCGCGGCTTGCGCCATTCCTGTCCGACCGCAAGGACAGTATTGAGAGCTGGGATGCGGTCAGTACGCTGGCTGTGCAGGTCGACCGTCTGGAATGCTGGCACAAGTCCGGCTTGCTGCTGATCGGGGACGCTGCGCACGCCATGTCTCCGATCGGTGGCGTCGGCATCAATCTGGCGATTCAGGACGCCGTCGCCGCAGCCAATGCGCTGGCGGTGCCGTTGCGTGAGGGACGCTGTATCGACGAGACGCTGCTCGCCTCCATCCAGCGGCGGCGCGAGTTGCCCGTGCGTGTGGTGCAGCGGGTACAACTGGCCATCCAGAACCGCATCATCAGCCGGGCGCTGGAGGCGGGCGGCGGGCCGCCGCGCATCCCTTGGCTGCTTCGCCTGCTGCTGAAATTCCGCGTGGTGCGCAACCGCCCCGCTCGGCTATTTGGCTACGGGATTCGCCAGGAACACGTGCGCACGCCGTGCATTGGCCAAGCCGAGGCCGGCGTTGACCGGGGCGCTCACGACCAATCGTAATCGATGGTCAGCGGCGCGTGGTCGCTGAATCTCGGTTCGCGGTGGATGGAGGCGGCGCGCGCGCGGGCGGCGATGCCGGGAGTGGCGATGTGGTAGTCGATGCGCCAGCCGACGTTCTTGGCCCAGGCCTGGCCCCGGTTGCTCCACCAGGTGTAGGCCTCGCCGGTGGCGTCCGGGTGCAGGCGGCGGTAGACGTCCACCCAGCCGTGTTCGTCGAAGACCTTGCTCAGCCAGGCGCGTTCTTCGGGCAGGAAGCCGCTGTTCTTCAGGTTGCCTTTCCAGTTCTTCAGGTCGATTTCCTGGTGGGCGATATTCCAGTCGCCGCAGATGACGAATTCGCGGCCGGTGTCGCGGTGTTCCCGCATCAGCCCGTCCATCCAGGTCTCGAAATGATCCAGGAAACGGTATTTGGCTGTCTGGCGTTCGTCGCCGCTGGATCCCGAGGGCAGGTAGGCGCTGATGACGGTCAGGCCGGGCCAGTCGGCGCGCAGGATGCGGCCTTCGGCGTCGAATTCGGGGCAGCCCATGCCTTCGGTCACGGTGTCGGCCGGGCGGCGCAGGTAGAGGCCCACGCCGCTGTAGCCCTTTTTCTCGGCATGGTGGAAATGCCCGGTCAGGCCGTCCGGATGGCGCAGGTCGTCGGCCAGGTCATCGTCCTGGATCTTGATTTCCTGCAGGCAGACGATGTCGGGGCGGGCGTCGGCCAGCCAGTCGGCCAGCCCCTTGCGGAAGGCCGAGCGGATGCCGTTGACGTTCAGGGAAGTGATGCGCAGCACGTGGGTGTCCGGTTGGTCATTGCAAGCTTGAACTTTAACCCACGGGCTCAATCGAACCGAAAACTGGACACGGTCAGCCCGCCCGCCGCTTCGGTTTCGTGGTGGCAGAGGCTGACGGGGCCGTCGCCCGCCGCGCCGTTGGCGACGAACAGGGGGACCAGATGGTCTTCCATGGGATGGGCGATCCGGGCGGCGGGGGCCTCTTCCCAATCTCTCAGCCGCTCATGGCGCGCCGCCGCCGTGGCGGGTGTCATGGCTTCCTGCAGCCAGGCGTCGAACTGGACGGAGGGCGCGCGGCCCGCCGGGCCGAACAGGCGCAGGTTGTGGTAGCTGAGCCCGCTGCCGATGATCAGGATGTTCTCGTCGCGCAGCGGCGCCAGGGCGGCACCCAGCCGATGGTGCCAGTCCGGGTCGAAGCCGCGTTCGATCGACAGCTGGACCATGGGGATGTCCGCTTCCGGAAACATCACGTGGGCGGGCACGAAGGCCCCGTGGTCGAATCCGCGCTGATCATCGAAATCCACGGGAATGCCATCGGCGCGCAGCAGGTCGGCCGTGCGCGCGGCCAGTTCGGGCGATCCCGGGGCGGGGTAGCGGACCTCGTAGGTGTGGGCGGGAAAGCCGTAGTAGTCGTACAGCATGCCCGGTTGCGGGTGGTTGCCCAGCAGCACGCCGCCGCGCGTGATCCAGTGCGCCGAGACCATCAGGATCGCGTCGGGACGCCGGGGCAGGGCGGCGGGAATCGCCCGCAGCGCGGCGGTCAGAGGCGCGTAGGACGCCTGCATTTCGGGCATCCAGGGCCAGGGGCCGCCGCCGTGAGACAGGAAGAAGACGGGTTGACGCATGGGTTGCCTCGTCGGGCCGGGGTCGTGGAAAGCACATCATAGCCGCGCGCGGGACCGCACTCCATCGCCTTTCCGCCGCCACCGCCTGAATGGGCGGGCGAGCCCGGTCCCCGCGTCCGGATCCGCGACCATCCAGCCCAAATATCCGATAATGTCGCCTTTCCCGCACAGAGATCATTCGCCATGCCCGGTTCCCGCGCCCAAGCCTTCGTCCGTTTCGCCCTGGAGCAGGGCGTCCTGAATTTCGGCGACTTCACGATGAAATCCGGCCGCCGCAGCCCGTATTTCTTCAACGCGGGCCTGTTCAACGACGGCGCCTGCGTCGGCCGCCTGGGCCAGTTCTATGCCCAGGCCCTGGCGGATTCCGGCCTGGACTTCGACATGCTGTTCGGCCCCGCGTACAAGGGCATCCCCCTGGCCACCACCGCCGCCATCGCCCTGTCCAACCACCCCGCGCGCGCCGACCGCCCGGTCCCGTTCGCCTTCAACCGCAAGGAAGCCAAGGACCACGGCGAAGGCGGCACGCTGGTCGGCGCGCCGCTGCAAGGCCGCGTCGTCATCATCGACGACGTCATCACGGCGGGCACGTCCGTGCGCGAATCCGTCGCCCTGATCCGCGCCGCCGGCGCCCAGCCCGCCGCCGTGCTGATCGCCCTGGACCGCATGGAACGCGCCGGCGCGGACGACGCGCTGTCCGAGGGCTCGGCCGTCCAGGAAGTCGAACGGGCCTACGGCATCCCCGTGGTCAGCATCGCCTCGCTGGCCGACATCATGGCCTTGCTGGAGGACGACGCCACCCTGGCCAAGCACCGCGACGCCGTGTCGGCGTACCGGGCGCGCTACGGGGTTCAGTGAGGTTCAGATTTGAGTTTTCCACCGATCTGATCTGTGCCATCCGCTGGGTACGGGGTTGGCCCAGATGCCCGTCTTTGCGTCAGGGTGGGTCGTCTGCCTGCCTGGCGCGCTGTTCGAGTCCGCCAGGCAGAGGACCATCAGCGGGGAGGCAAGCGAGCCACTGTTCGAGCAAGACGGGTGCGCTCAGTCCAGTGGACTGAGCGCCTTGCGAGTTTGGCGAGCGCCCCGATGATGGTCTGGCGCCTGGGCAGTCCCGGCGCAGCCGGGACCGGGCGAGCTGCGCGCCGGGCAGGCAGATGGCCTGCCCGAGATCCCAGCACAAAAACAAACCGGCCGCATTGCGCGGCCGGGATCCGGGCGATTAGGCGTCCAGCTTCCGCTTCAGCACATCATTCACCTGCTGCGGATTCGCCTTGCCCTTGGCCGCCTTCATCACCTGGCCCACCAGCGAATTGAACGCCTTCTGCTTGCCCGACCGGTATTCCTCCACGATCGCCGGATTCGCCGCCAGCACCGTGTCGATCATCGCCTCGATCGCGCCCGTGTCGCTGATCTGGCGCAGCCCCCGCGACTCGATGATCGCGTCCGGATCGCCGCCCGACTCGCCCGTCCACATCGCCGCGAACACATCGCGCGCGATCTTCGTCGAAATCGTCCCGTCCAGCACCCGGGCGATCAGCGCTGCCAGGCGCTGCGGGGACACCGGCGACGCACCGATGTCCAGATCGTCGCGGTTCAGCGCCGCCGACAATTCCCCCAGGATCCAGTTCGCCGCCTGCTTCGCCTGACCGGCCGGCAGCGCCGCCGCCGCGGCCTCGAAATAATCCGCCGTCGCGCGGTGCAGCGTCAGCTGGGCCGCATCGTAGGCCGACAGGCCCAGATCCGCCTCGAAGCGCGCGCGCTTGGCCGCCGGCAGTTCCGGCATCGCCGCGCGCACCTGCTCCACCCATTCCGGCGACACCACCAGCGGCGGCAGATCCGGATCGGGAAAATAGCGGTAATCGTCGGAATCTTCCTTCGTCCGCATGGCGCGGGTTTCGTCCCGGTCGGGATCGTACAGCCGGGTCTGTTGCACCACCTTGCCGCCGTCCTCGATCAGCTCGATCTGGCGGCGCACCTCGTACTGGATCGCGCGTTCCAGGAAACGGAAGGAATTCAGGTTCTTGATCTCGCAGCGCGTGCCGAATTCGGCCTGGCCGCGCGGGCGCACCGATACATTGGCGTCGCAGCGGAACGAGCCTTCCTGCATGTTGCCGTCGCAGATGCCCAGCCACACCACCAGCCCATGCAGCGTGCGCGCGTAGGCCACGGCCTCGGCGGCCGAGCGCATTTCCGGTTCCGTCACGATTTCCAGCAGCGGCGTGCCGGCGCGGTTCAGGTCGATGCCGCTGGACGATTCTCCGTGCGGCCCCGTGAAGTGTTCATGCAGCGACTTGCCCGCGTCCTCTTCCAGGTGCGCGCGCGTCAGATTCACCGTGTGTTCCTGCTCGCCCACGAAAAAGGACAGCTTGCCGCCCACCACGATCGGCAGCTCGAACTGGCTGATCTGGTAGTTCTTCGGCAGATCGGGGTAGAAATAGTTCTTGCGCGCGAACACCGACCGTTCGGCCACCCGGGCGCCGATCGCCAGGCCGAACTGGATCGCGCGTTCCACCGCGCCCCGGTTCATCGCCGGCAGCGAACCGGGCAGGGCCATGTCCACGGCGTTGGCCTGGGTGTTGGGCTCGGCGCCGAAACGCGTGCTGCTGCGGGAAAAGATTTTCGACCGCGTGGAGAGCTGGGCGTGGGTTTCCAGCCCGATGACGATTTCCCAATCCATTATGCGTGTTCCGGAATGCGTTGGTGCCAGTCGGTGGCCTGCTGGTAGCGGTCGGCCAGGGCCAGCAGGCGGCCCTCGTCGAAGTAGCGGCCGATGAGCTGCAGCCCGATCGGCAGGCGGCCCGATTCGCCACCGAAGCCGCAGGGGATGGACATGCCCGGCAGGCCCGCCAGGCTGACGCCCAGCGTATAGATGTCGCCCAGCCAGTCGGCGATCGGGTCCTGGCGGTTGTCGCCGATGCGGCGCGCCACGGCGGGCGTGACCGGTCCCATGATCACGTCGCAGTCCTCGGTCAGCGCCCGGCGGAAATCGTCGGCGATCATGCGCCGCACGCGTTGGGCCTGCAGATAGTAGGCGTCGTAGTAGCCGTGCGACAGCACGTAGGCGCCCACCAGGATGCGGCGGCGGACCTCGTCGCCGAAGCCCTCGGAGCGGGACCGGCTGGTCATGTCGGCCAGGTCGCCGTAGTCGGCCGCGCGGTGGCCGTAGCGCACCCCGTCGTAGCGCGACAGGTTGCTGGACGCTTCGGCCGGGGCGATCACGTAATAGGCCGGGATCGACAGGCGCGTGCGCGGCAGGGACACGTCCACGCGGACCGCGCCCAGGGATTCGAAGACTTGCAGGGCCGATTCCACGGCGGCGCCGACCTCGGCGGACAGGCCCTCGTCTTCCTGCCGAGGCCCAACAGAACGAAGAGCCC
>CBFGXR010000007.1:0-17116 GCA_965652675.1 uncultured Castellaniella sp. | reverse complement strand
CCACCTCGACCCAGACCATGTCGCCCATCTTGCGGGTGCGCAGGTCGTGGATGCCGCGCACGCCGGGCGTGCTCAGGATGCGTTCGCGGATGGCGCGCACCGTATCGGCGTCCACCGCGCGGTCCACCAGGTCGTTGAAGGCCTGCCAGGAAAATTTCCAGCCCATGCGCGCGATCATCAGGCCCACCACCAGGGCGGCCAGGGGATCGGCCAGGGGCAGGCCCGCCAGATTGGCGCCCACCCCCAGCGCCACCACCAGGGACGAGGCCGCGTCCGAGCGGGCGTGCCAGGCATTGGCCACCAGCAGGGTGGAGCGCACGCGGCGCGCGACGCGCAGCAGATAGCGAAAGAGCCCTTCCTTGGCCAGCAGGGCCAGCAGCGCCACGTAGAGCGCCGTGGAGTGGACTGTGGGAATGCTCGCCGGGTCCTGCAGGCGCTCGAAACTGCCCCACAGCATGCCCAGGCCGACCAGGATCAGGATCGCGCCGATCGCCAGCGTGGCCGCCGTCTCGAAACGCAGATGTCCGTAGGGGTGGTCGGCGTCGGGCGCCTTGGCGCCGTGCTTGTTGGCCACCAGCACGATGCCGTCGGACACCAGGTCCGACAGGGAATGGACGGCGTCGGCCACCAGCGCCTGGGACTGGGCGAATAGGCCGATCGCCATCTGGAGGGCGGTCAGCAGCAGATTCACCCAGACGCTGACCCAGGTGCTGCGCCGGGCGGCCGTCTGGCGGTCCGGCATCTCGGGCGGCAGCGGATGGGTGGAAGGCATGCGCCGCGCGCGGATCAGTGGATGCGCATGCCCGGCTGGGCGCCCGCCCAGGGTTCCAGCACGTAGATGCCGGCGTCCACGCCCTCGTCGGCGTGGCTGGCCGCCAGCACCATGCCCTCGGACACGCCGAAGCGCATCTTGCGCGGCGCCAGGTTGGCCACCAGCACGGTCAGCTTGCCGGTCAGGTCCTCGGGCTTGTAGGCGGACTTGATGCCGGAAAACACCTGCCGCAGCCGGCCTTCGCCCACATCCAGCGACAGGCGCAGCAGCTTGTCGGAGCCGTCGACTTCCGTGCATTCGACGATGCGCGCGATGCGCAGGTCGATGCGGCCGAAGTCCTTGATGTCGATGACGTCGGCGATGGGCTCGCCGCCGGGGATCGTGGCCGGCGCCTGGGGCGGCTCGAACAGATCGTCGAGCAGGGCCGGATCGACGCGCTGCATCAGGTGCTTGAACGCGGCGATGCGCGCGGGCAGTTCGCCGGCGTCGGTCCAGACGTAGGTCCGATCGCGGCCGAACAGCTCGCGGGCGACGCGCCCGGTCAGGGCCGGCAGCACCGGGGACAGCATCACCGACAGGGCCTCGAAGCCCGCCAGGGCGCGCGAGCAGATGTCCTGCAAGGCGGCTTTCTGCGCGGGTTCGGCCTGGGCGATGCTCTTGGCCAGCACCCAGGGCTGGGCCGCGTCGAAGGCCTGGTTGATCTTGTCGGCCTGGGCCATGATCCGGCGGATGGCGCGGCCGTATTCGCGCGCCTCGAAGTCGGCCCGGACCTGTTCGGCGCAGTCGCGCAGTTCGGCGCGCATCGCGTCGGTGTCACCGGTGTAGGCCAGGGCGCCGTCGAAGTGGCGGGTGATGAAGGTCGCCGCCCGGCTGGCGATGTTGACGTACTTGCCGTTCAGGTCGCTGTTGACGCGCGCGACGAAGTCGTCCGGATTGAAGTCCAGGTCCTCGACGTGGGCGTTGAGCTTGGCGGCGATGTAGTAGCGCAGCCATTCGGCGTCCATGCCGATGTCCAGGTAGCGCAGCGGGGAAATCCCCGTGCCCCGGCTCTTGGACATCTTTTCGCCGCTGACGGTGATGAAGCCGTGCACGTGCAGCATGTCGGGGATCTTGCGGCCGGAGAACTTCAGCATCGCCGGCCAGAACAGGGCGTGGAAATAAATGATGTCCTTGCCGATGAAGTGCACCTGTTCGGTGTCGCTGTCCGGCGCCAGCAGGGCGTCGAAGTCCAGGCCCTGTTTGCGGCAATAGGCCTTCAGCGAGGCCAGGTAGCCGACCGGGGCGTCCAGCCAGACGTAGAAATACTTGCCCGGCGCGTCGGGGATGGGGATGCCGAAGTAGGGCTCGTCGCGGGAAATGTCCCAGTCCGCCAGATTGGTTTCGGCGCCTTCGGCCGTGCCCAGCCATTCGCGCGTTTTCGCGAGGACTTCGGACTGCAGGCGGGCGGTGCCGTCGGCGCGTGTGCCCGTGGTCCATTCTTGCAGGAAGGCCACGCAGCGCGGGTCGGACAGGCGGAAGAAGAAGTGTTCGGAACTGCGCAGCACTGGCCGCGCCTTGGTCAGGGTCGAGTAGGGCTCGATCAGTTCGGTCGGACTGTAGACCGCGCTGCAGACTTCACAGGAATCGCCGTACTGGTCCTTGGCGTGGCAGCGCGGGCATTCGCCCTTGATGTAGCGGTCGGGCAGGAACATGCCCTTGACCGGGTCGTAGAACTGCTCGATCTCGCGACTGTCGATGAAGCCGGCCGATTTCAGCGCGCGGTAGATGTCCTGGGACAGTTCGATGTTTTCCGGCGTGTCGGTGCTGTGCCAGTGGTCGAAGCGGACGTGGAAGCCGTTCAGGTATTTCGGCCGCTCGGCGGCGTAGCGGCCCACCAGTTCCTGGGGCGTGATGCCCTCGGCCTGGGCCTTGAGCATGATGGGCGCGCCGTGGGCGTCGTCCGCTCCCACGAAATGCACGGTGTGGCCCGCCATGCGCATCGCGCGCACCCAGGTGTCGGCCTGGATGTATTCCATGATGTGGCCGATGTGGAAGGAACCATTGGCGTAGGGCAGGGCGGTGGTGACGAAGATCGTGCGCGACATGAGGGCGGGAAGAGGGGAAAAGGCAAAGGATTGATTCTATCAGGCGGGGTTGGGGGTGGGCGGGACTGCGGCCCATGAGGATGGGTGTGACATGGATGGCGCACCTTGTCTGGCGGCGCTGATGCGCTGTGCCCATACTGGTTCTGTTGATCTTTATTCGTCAATAAACGAAAATAATTTCCTACCGGATTGAGTGCTACCTGACGGCGGACGGGCAGGGCGATGTTTATCTGAACTGGCTCCGCCGGGGACGCGGCTGGCAACGGAGAAATGACGATGAGAAGTAGAGGATATGACGAAGCGATGGCCGAGCTGTATCGCAACGATCCGGCGCTGGCGCTGGAGGTGATCAACGGCATCCTGGCAGATGGCGATCAGGCGGAACTGCTGACCGTGCTGCGCCAGTTGGCGCAGGCATTCGGCGGCGTGCAGGTAGTGGCGGAACAGGCGCATTTGAATCCCACGCAGCTTTATCGGACGCTATCCCCTAAAGGGAATCCGGCGTTGAGCAGCCTGACGGCGATTTTGAAGGTGATGGGGTTGAGGTTGGCCGTGCGGCTGGTGGATGAGCCCGAGCCTGCGCGTGGGGGGTGACCGCAGTCGGCCACAAGCGGCCCGTCGGTTCGGCCGTCTAGGCCGGCAGCTCCCAACCCCGAGCAGGCCTTCGAATAGCCGATCTCTCGGCTAAAAAGCAGTCGCTCAGACCTTTGATCTATCGCAGCAGGGAGCGCTAGCTATCGGTAGGCCGCAGTTGTCGATAGTCAGCGCACTGGCTCTGAACACCATGCCAGCCGTAGCAGCTTTGGCCGCAATTGGCTGATTGCAATAGTTCACCAACGGCAGCTCTGCGGCAATCGGCTGGTACGCGTCTGCTAACCTGTCCCTCTCAAAATCGAATAATTCGGGGATGGGTGATGAAAAGTCGTTACGACGTTGACGATTTGCTCTCCAAGCTGCCACTGGAAGACGTAGTGCAGCGCCTGGGCATGGCGACCGAGCGGCGTGGCGCCGCCACCCAAGCTCTGTGCCCATTTCACCAAGACACCCGACCGTCGCTGAACCTATATCCGGCCGACGGCGCAACCACCGCGCATTACCATTGCTTTGCATGCGGCGCCCATGGCAACGCCATTGACTTGGTCAAGAAGGTCCAGGGCTTGGAATTCTTGCCGGCGGTGCAATGGCTGACTCAGCAGTTCGGGATCAAGGCCCCGAGTCGGCAGTCTAAGCAGCGAGCCACCAATGAGGCCGTCAGCGAAACAGCGCTGAAGTTCGCACTGCGCACCTACGACGAGCAGCACGATGACCTGAGATTCACGGCTTGGTGCGCCGAGCGCGATTTCGACCGAGCCTTTCTGTACGAGCAAGGCCTGCGCTGCATCACGCGTGGTGCTTTGGTGGAGGCCCTGCAGTCCAAGAGCGTGGGTGAACGTGCCGAACTGATCGATGGCCTGCAGACGCTTGGCTTGGTCAAGCGCTTGCATCAGCGATCTGCGCCAGTACAGGGCAAGCTGAATCTGCATGACCAGTTTCAAGACTGCTTTCATGACGGCCGCGTGGTAATCCCTATTTGGGGTGGCCCGGCCAAGCAGCCCCAGTTGCTTGGTTTTGCCGGCCGAGCGTTGCAGGACGTGCCGCCCGAAGGCGTTGCCAAGTACTTGCTCACCTCCGGCTTTGAAAAGGCCAAGGTCCTGTTCAATGAACCTGCAGCCTTCAAGGCGGTGAAGCAGGCCCTCAAAGCCCACCTGCCGGTCAAGCTTTACCTGGTGGAGGGTTTTCTGGATGCCTTGCGCTTGCAATCCCTTGGTCTGCCTGCCGTGGCGTTGATGGGCACCAGCCTGGGCAAAGAGCCTATGGAGAGGCTGAAGACGCTGGCAGAAGATTCGGAATCCAGCGCTGAGTTGGAGTACAGCCTGTTTCTTGACAATGATCCGGCCGGGTTTGGGGGGACGGATCGGTTGGTGCGCCGCCTGCTGGATCTGCGCGGCGTGAACCTGCGCTGGGTGGGCATGCCCTGGCGAAGCATGCCTGCCTTGGGCAAAGACCCAGACGCCTGCTTGCGCGGTTTCCGCACAGAAGAGCAGGCCACCGCCTGGCTGCTGCCCTTCGACTTGCCGGCCGAGGCCGTGTTGTTGGCGCAGGCCCTGGGCGGGCAGGATGCCTCAGATCTGCAACCCGAGCGATTCGGGCACTTGGTGCCGACCGTGCGTGAACGTGCCTTGTTCCGGGTCGGTTTGACGCTCAGGCGCCTGTACGGGTCACGCCCAGCCGAAGTTGCAGCGGCGCGTTTGAAGTCCTGCGCTAGCGACTGGGCCCAGCAACTGCACGCCGAGTTGATGGTGTCCGAGACCAGCCACCGCATGTTGCCTGCACGTGGCCTGTACCTCGAAGAAACGCTCCCGCGTGTGGCGCTGGCTCGCAGCCTGGCTTACCACGGCGCGCGCCGCGGCGAGTTGCCCTGCGATGAAGAGGTCTGGCAGACCCTGGGCGGCAACGCCCACCTGTTCGACCAGATCGCCTTGGATCGTCTACAAGCCATGATTGCTGGTGACAGCCCCTGGAAACAGGCTGCACCCTTTGACGCTGTGCACCTGCCGCGCAAACTAACCGCCGATCCAAAGGTACTTGGCGATCCGCGCCGCAAGGTGATGCCACACCCTGCCGATCTGCTTGTGCAGCAGGTGGTACTCAACGAACTGCTTAGCCAGCGGCATGACCGGCCAAGTGCCGCAGGCCAGGCCTTTTCAGACGGCATTCCCGCCGTGCGCTGGTATGCCTCGCGCCGAGAAGTGCTGGTGACGGGCCTGAGCGTGCCGCTAAATGAGTTTGACGATGAATTGGATCTGCCCAAGACCCTGAGCTTTGGCTACCAGATCGACATGGACGTTCTGGAGGGCGACCAGACCCCATCCGACCAGGGCATGTTCCGCCCATTTGGGCAGTGCTGGCGTGAGTTCATGGCCAGCCTAGCCAAGCAGTGCCATGCCATCGGACCCCGCGTGCATGTGCTGAGACTGGATGCCAAGCGTTATTACGACTCGATTCAGCGCTTCGTCGTGCGCGATGCGCTGCTGACACCACTGAATCAAGCCTTGGCCATGCATGGCGTGCCAGAGGGCTTTGGGCGCATCTTAGGCCGCCCAGAAGTCAGCGCGGTCTCTTGGGACGCCGACTTGGAGGCCAACCTGGAACGCCTGCTGGTCGGGCTAATTTTTCACCACGAATATCGTGATCCCGATGCTGATGGCAAAACTCGGCGCAGCAGTGAGCTCGTCGGCATCCCACAAGGTCCGGTGCTGTCTGCGTACATAGGCACCATCGCCCTGTTTCCGGTGGATGAGGCGGCGCGCGGCTTCATACACCGCACAGCCGAGAAAGGCTCGGATGACGCCTGGCACCCGCGGGCGGGCTATGCGCGCTATGTGGATGATATCGTGCTGTTTGCCGACAGCGAGGACTTGCTCAGGCGACTACGTGAATTGCTGCAAGCCAAGGCTGCCGAGCGCTCTATCGACCTCATCCACAAAGGCGAGCGTGTGCGCGCTGGCACGCCCCAACAGGTGATGCGCCAGCTCAACGACGGACGTGGACTGGCACCCTCTGTGCCGGCCTGGGATCCACCTCTTGTGGGCGATGGCGAGACCGACTACAGCCTAGGCGGCGAACTGCCCGAAGTGGATCGCCAGTGCGCCTTGCAGATGCTGCGACGTGTTGCGTTGATGCATGAGCCTAGCGAGATCGCTGGACAGGTCAAGGCTGTATTGGGTGCGCCCGATCTGCGCGCTGGTGACCTGGGCCTGTGCGCACGTTGGCTTTGGTGGCAGGTGGCTGCCATCACTACCCCTGCCCGCAGCGTGGCCACGCCAGAGGGCTTGTGGGAGCACTTCTGGGAATTGTGGAACGAGGTCTGCAGTGAGCAGCCCTGGGCCAGTGCGTTTGCACAGCGTGGCTACCACTGGCTGTTTGCCGTGGAGGGGTTGGACAAGTTGCTGGACAACCACCCGTGGCAGGAGAACGGCAAGTTTCTTACTGAGCGTGAGGAGGATCGCAAGTTGCGCCTGGACCTGGCTCGCCAGGTCTGCAAGCCGGCATTCATAGGTCAGGTGGAGCCAGCGACCAACCGCGATCATGTGCGGCGGCGCGCATGGCTGGTAGTGCGCAAGGCGCACCGCCTGCTGGGTGCCCCAGATGCCACTTTGGTGCTGCCCCCGCAACAAGGCGACTTGTTGACAGCCATCGAGTGGCTTTGCTTAGCCGGCAACAGCCTGGCGCAGCAGCCCAACGACCATCACCCCTTGAACGCACTGAGGGATCGACGACCCCAGCGGTCCAGCGATGACGGCTTAACGCGCGCGCATGAGGTCATCGACCAATTGGCTTGGTCCAACGATGAGGGTATTACCGCACCGCTGAGTAGCGCAGCTCCAGCCGTCGGCCTGGCGATTGACTTCGTCCTCAACAGTTCGCCACCGAATGGTGGGCTTGCCACGCTGTCAGGTTGCTTTAAACATCTGCTCTCTCAGTTGGATGCTGGCAAGAAGCTGATCCCTCATCTGCCGACAGACAGCGAGATTGCTGCATCGCTATATGCGATTGAAGCCCAGCCCAACTCCGACGGGCGCGCGCTCTATCGATACTCTGCGCGAGTATCGGCATCCTCGTCACTTGCACCTGAGATCGAGCGACGATTTGCGCAGGTGACCATGCGTGCCCAGCCGCCTTGCCCAGCCGACGAAATGACCGTGCACTTTGTCGAAGTGCAGGAATCTGAAGCACAGCGGCTTGTGGTAGAGAAGAGCGTCGAGCCAAGACCATGGACTGAACTGGCCCACCTTGCAATCGGCACACGGCATGACCAAGCGCCTATCACACACCGGGCGGTGCGCCTCTACCATGCCCTGCTAGCCATGCACCATATGGCGGTGGATGGGGAGCAAGAGCTGGCCTACGTGCCCTTCCGGCCACAGTTGTTCCAGCAAGTTCAGGGCGATGAGACGACGCTCTACCTACTGGCCGAGCGCGTCAAGCGCGACCAACTAGGCGTCAATGCCTGGTACCACGACCGGGACGCCCGGGTGCAATCGGTGACGGTGCCCTTTGCAGGGGCCGATCTGTGGCGTGTGGGCTGGGCGGTAGCCGATGTGCTGGGTGTGGCCGCGGACATGGCCGGCGAGACCGGCGAGCGCGATGAGCAACTCGATCCGTTCAAGACACCGGGCGACGAAGGCAGCAGCGAAGAAGCCGCTGAAGCCCATGCTAAGCAGGCACTAGAGACTTATGTGCTGCGCCAGCAGCTGCGCAAACTGCAGGGCAGCTACCTGTCATCAGCCCAGATTGAATCGCAGGGCTGGACTGAGGCCGGCCTGCCTCGGACGGTAAAGCGGGCTCTGACCCAGCTGCAAGATTTTCCGGCACACCAGAGCTTGGCCGCCCAGGTGCGACACCTACTGACAGTGGAGGCCGAAAGCCGTGCCATGGCCCTGCGCCTTGAACATGGCAGCGGCGATGATATGCGCCATGTACTGCACCGAGTGTTTCCAGAGGCATTGAACAGATTGCCTTTGTGGGTGCTGCAGGGCCTACCACTGCAACCTCTCGCTGAACAGGCCACGCCTCTGCGCCCGGAGCTGGGCTTGATGCTGGCGCTGTACCAAGAGCTGTATCCCGCCAAGGGTCCCGCCAAGAGTGCCGTCCCCGATGGCAATGCTGCGCCCCTGCGCGTGGCGTTGGCGCTGACCGCCATCGGAATTGGGCTGCGGGGCAGTGTGGCTGCGCTTTGGGGCTATGCACAAGCGTCGGGCGCGGCCCGTATGCCGGAACGTCTGAACCTGCCGCCTCATTGGTCCACGACCGACATGGAGCGCCTGGACCCGCAGGGCGACTACAGCGCCATGCGAAAGCGGCTGCTCGACGGGGATTGGCCCGCGCTGTGTAAGGCTAGCCCGTGGCAGTGGATGCTGGCCCTGATCGGCTTGCTGGATGCCGGCTTGCCGCAGGCCTTTGATCTCCCGGACCTGATGGCGGTGTATCAAGCCTTGGCACAGTGGCAGACCTCGCCTGCTGATGGGATCCTTGGTGAGGAACGTGCTGAGGAACAGGAGGCGATTTGGCCCTTTGATGCCTTGCCCCCTTTCCCGCTGCGGCGCTGCGACGAGGTAATAGCTGCCTTGCCCAAGGCGGCGTGCGCGCTTGATACCTTGCGCCGTTTGCGCGTGGTGAACGTGCAAGGCCAGAAATTTGGCCGCCATCCGCATACCGACGAATTCACGGACACCAGTGGCGCAAGCTGGCAAATGAGCTCGCCGCAGTTCACCAGCTTGTTTGCCAATACCTTGCCGCAGCGTTTTGATGGCCGGCGCAAGCTGACGCTGTGGTCGGAGACGCGCAGCAGCGTTGACGATGAGCTGTTGGCGGTACACACGCTGGACCACAAACTTGGGCGGTGGTTCGGCTTTGAGGAGCAGGCGCCGGTGTTACCGCAAACCACACCACGACCACACGGCGTGCCCAGCGACGCCACTGTTCAGCGGGCCATGCCAGCCGAAGCAGAAGAGGCGCCGCCCGCGATCCCTTTGCTTACCGAAGTGGGTGAGTCGGCGAAGATCGACCAACCCGTTGAGCATTCGGGGCCATTCGCATCAGCGGCCACTGCTATTTCTGGCGCCGTGCGGGTTGATCGCTTGGAAGAGTGGCAAAAAGACTCGTGGAGCAAGCGCTTCGGCGTTGGCAGAAGTACCGATGACGAAGATCTGACCGCACATGGCCAACTGAGAGTCGCGCTGTTCCAGTGGCGGGTGGATGACAGCTACAGCCACCCCATCGCGGAGGTCGGACTTCGTGGCGTGCCGTTTGCCCCAGCGGCACAGAAGGAATTGGAAGCGCATCTGGCCGGCGACTTCAAGACGGTGTACAAGGCCGCCAAGCGCGGTGCGGAATTCCACTGGTGCGACGACCGAGAGGTCTTCTCCTGGCCCGAGCATCGGCGCCGCGTCTTGCTGGGTCAGGCCTTGCGCGCATGCCGCGAACTCAAGGTGCAGCTCTTGGTGCTCCCCGAGGTGTCGGTTCGGCCGGACACGGTGGAGTGGTTGAAGGGCGAGTTACTTCACCACCCGGGTTTGGCGGTGTTGGCAGGTACCTTCCGTCAGTTCGAGGCAGCGAGCAATCATGCTGAGCACCTGAAAGAGAAACTGACCCTTCTGTGGCAGCCAGCCAAGGACGAAGCCGAAGCCTTTGGTTTGCAAGGCGACGCCCGGGTCATGCAGTTTCAGCGCGATAAGAAATACCGCGCAGTGGCAGCGCACGAGCTGTTTCGCCCTGGCAGCAAGAAACTGGCCCCCCTGTACCAGGAGGAGGAGGTGCTGGAGAACCTGCGTGGTACATCGGGGCGCTTATGGACGCTGGACCAACTCAAAGCACTGATGCAGGCTCTCCTCCACGGCCCGCAAAAGCTGCGTTACTGCATGGAGTTGATCTGCTCCGAGCTATTCCTGCTCACCAGTCCGGCCAACCGTCGCCCCTTGCTGCAAGACCTGGCCAAGGTCTTACGGCAGTTTGGAATAGACGCAACCGAGGCTGCCAAACTTGTCGATCGCGACATCCTGTCGCTCGGCGAATGGTTGACGGTCACCCAGGCCAACCGCGAGCGCCGATCAGTGCTGCTCGTGCCGGCTTGCACAAGCCGCAGCAACGATTACTGGCATGCCGGTCAGGCTAGCGTGCTGGCCTCGGGCACGGCGACGGTGTTCTGCAATGCCGTCAGTAAGGGGTTGAGTGTCGGTGGCAGTTGCTTCATTGGCTGCGACTCGGTGCAGAAGCCAAAGGAACATCCGGGGATCGCGCGGCTGCTGACGCCCTACCACGGCTGGCACCATGGCATCTTGCAGCCGTCAGCCCAGGGGGCCTTGTCTGAGGCGGACCAGGCCCTGGTGGTGGTTGATCTGGACCCGGTTCACTTGGTTAGCGGCAAGCCGCGCCCGCAGTTGTTGCCTGAGCCCATGTCGCTAGTGGCCTATTTGCCAGTCGTGGAAGTAGTACGCCAGGAAGACAACGCGCGCGCACTCGTGGCCACGCTGCAGGATCAATTCAAAGACGAAAGAGGCTGCAAAGCCATGGAGCGTTTGCTGGCCACAGAGGCGTTTCCAGCCCCTTGCGACGCGCTACATGCTCATAAGCATTTCTACGAAGCCCTTGGCAACCTGCTCACTGCGAAGAGGGATAGCAGTTTGACGGCTGAGTCAGGTGGCAAAGAGCTGGACGCGTTTGTCAGCTTCTTCAGTGATCCGACGGCCGTTCGCCAGCGCGTCATAGCCTGCTTGCAGGATCATCAGCAGCAACCAGCGCCACCAACCAAGGCCGATGGCCTGGACTTGGAGCCAACGTGGTTGGACTTCTTGGTAGCTGATGTGACCTGGAAACAGCCGGGTGACGGGGCTCGTGGGGACGAGAGGCCTACCGACAAGCAGCCAGCGATTCGGGTGCCGCCGTGGCAGGATACGCGCTCCCTGCCCAAGACAGGTGAGGACAGTATCAGGGGCGGAGATCCAACAGCAGTCTGAATTGCCGGCGACCACAGTTAAGAGCAGCCCCAGCCCGCTGCACCTCCGATCACTGAGCGTTGCAGCTCTGTCAGTAGTCGCCTGCCGTCGCTACGACCCCAAGCAACGAGGCGATTGGGGCACCGATTTGTACCGAGGTTTTCCCCGCGCTAATAATTTTCAGCAGCGGGGCAGGACGCGGCGGTCGAACCTGCAGTTCTGTCTGCTCCAAAGTAGAACTGAGCCACCGTGCCGATTGAGTCTTGAGCCAGGGGTGGATGCCGATGCTGAACCGTCGTTGCCGCTATGGTGACGCGAATGGCGGTAACGGGTCGAGAGCCGCCTTTTGCAGCCGACCCAAGGCCGACTATTCCGGCCATAATGCTTTCAAGTGCTACTGAGTCTACTTCCCGAGTCTAAATCTGATGCGTATATCGCTGATCGGAACTGTCCACGCCGAAAGTGGACGCGCCAACTTGGTGGAATTGCAGACGATTCTTGAGCGCCTTCAGCCTGACGTCATCTTTGCTGAAATTCCGACTACCCATCTTGCGGCCTATCTCGACGGCTCTCACGGCAATCTCGAGTCTGCTGCCGTTGCCCTCTATCGCAAGCGCCGTCCAGTCGACGTTGTGCCAGTGGACTTGAACAAACCAAGCGACGAGTTTTTCAGAAAGTCTGAGGAGATGTTTAGCAAGGTCGAAAGGACGAGCTATGAATATCGCAGCCTTATGGACCAGAATAGCCTTGACACGCGAGATTGCGGTTTTCCATACCTTAACAGCGATCGCTGCACTCAAGCATGGGCAGCTATCTACGACGAGGTGCGTGCAACCGTCGAATGGATCGGCGACGACAAATTGCGACAGATCTACGTACTATGGGGCGAGGTAAACGACCATCGCGAGACGGGAATGCTAGAGAATATCAATGGCTATTGCATTCGCTGCACACTCTCTCGTGGAGTGCTTCTCCTTGGCGCTAGGCACAGGAAAGCCATGGTGGAGAAGAGGCAGGAGCAACGAGCCGTTGATGCACCAGGAATTTCATGGAACTTTGAAAGTTCTCTGAATTAGGGGTGTAAGAGCATGCCTGCTCCTGGCCGAAAGTAGCTACCCCCACGTGCTTAGATATACCCGGCAATCCCTTCAATCCACCTATCAATTTGACATAATACAAAAACACTGATATTTTATACAGCAATAGTGGCGGCGCACAATGCGCTGCCACATTGCTTTGGGAGGAAACCATGACAACACCTAAACGTGTCGCCTGGAAGGACATCGTCGCGCCGCCGCTTGACTGGGCAGCCCCAAAGGGCTCCGATCAAGACTCCGAACCCGGCGAGAACCAACAAGACCAGAAAGAGCAGGGCACCAACAAGTAAGCATCTTGCCCTCTTGGCTGTGGACGCGTAATTGGCGGCACAGCCCCTGAATGCGACGGCCCCTTCAGAAGGACTCTGAAGGGGCCGTTTCGATTGCGATAGACAGCGGTCGTTCGTCTCAGCGCCTAAAGATAGTCACGAGACGCCTGTGACTCAAGGAATCTCCCGCATCTCAATATCCGTCACGTCCCTTTCCCGTGCCGGTTGAGCCGTCCGGGACCAGGCGCCCGGCGGCATCGTCGGCCGACGACGCTCCGCCCAATAAGCCTTCACACCAAACGGCCGCCCCTTCAGCCGGGCGACGATGTACAGCACGCCGATCGCCAGGGCGGTCGAGGCCATGAAGACGAACGCCATCACCAGGCCGAAGAAGGCCAGGACCAGGAACAGGGTGGCGCGCAGGATTTGCTGGATCAGATTCATAAAACTTGGACTCCTGTGGCCGGAAAAGGTTGCGCGGCGAGGCGCTGCGCGGGCGGATGCGGCGTCCGGCCGGATCCGGGGGCGCCTGTCATGTCCATATTGGGGTCAATCGGCGGATTTCCAGGGGAATCCGCTATGCTTGTGGTTTCGATTGTTTTCACCCGGACCTCTATGGCTACCACGATACAGGACATCCGCGCGATCCTGTCCAGGGTCATCAACCCCGACACCCGGAAAACGCTGGCGGTGACCGAACCCGACCTGCGGATCGCCGCCTCGGGCGACGCCTTCGACATCACTGTAACCCTGGGCTATCCCTTATTCAATGGCGAACCGGCCCTGGACGCCGCCATCCGCGCCGCGCTGGACGCGGCCGGCGCGCGCCTGGGCAGGCTGGAATTCCAGTCGCGGATTGCCGCCCATGCGGTGCAGCGCGGCCTGCGCACCCTGGACAGCGTGCGCAACATCATCGCTGTGGCCTCGGGCAAGGGCGGGGTCGGCAAGAGCACCACGGCCGTCAACCTGGCCCTGGCGCTGCACAGCCAGGGCGCGCGCGTCGGCCTGCTGGACGCCGACATCTACGGCCCCAGCGTGCCCATCATGCTGGGCCTGTCGGGCAAGCCGAAAAGCGCGGACGGCAAGAGCATGGAACCCATGATCGGCCACGGCCTGCAGACCAATTCCATCGGCTTCCTGATGGACGACGACGGTCCGGCGATCTGGCGCGGCCCCATGGTCACGCAGGCCCTGACGCAGTTGCTGTCGCTTACGAATTGGAACGATCTGGATTACCTGATCGTGGACATGCCTCCGGGAACGGGCGATATTGCCCTCACCATGGCCCAGAAGGTCCCGCTCACGGGGGCGGTCATCGTCACCACCCCCCAGGACCTGGCCCTGGCCGACGCCCGCAAGGGCCTGATCATGTTCCAGAAGGTGGATGTCCCGGTGCTGGGGATCGTCGAAAACATGTCCGTTCACGTGTGTTCCAACTGCGGGCACGCCGAGCCGATCTTCGGCCAGGACGGCGGCCGCCAGCTGGCGGCCGCCTATCACCTGCCCTGGCTGGGGGCCTTGCCGCTGCAGCTCGACATCCGCCAGGAAACCGACTCCGGCCGGCCCAGCGTGGTCGCCTCGCCCGACGGCGAGGCCGCGCGCCGCTACCAGGACATCGCCCGCCAGCTGGCCATCCACGTGGCCGGGCAGCCGCTGGACGATTCCGGCACGCGACCCAGGGTCGTGGCGCGCACGAGCTGATGCCGGTCGGTGGGCCCGGTCGGATCGTTCCCAGGGTGCGCCGGGTGCTGCTCGGCCTGGGGATTGCCGCCTGCGCTCCCGCGCTGGCCGCGCCGCCGGAGGTCATCATCGATCCGGGGGGCGCCCCCCCGAAGGTGTTACAGGCCATTACCGACGCGGTCGGCGCCATCACGCGCCTGACCGAGGACCAGGACGTGCGCGAGGTCGCGCGCCTGCGGCGGCGCGCCTGGGAGGCCGCGCAGGCCGCTTTGCGGACCCAGGGCTATTTCGGCGCGACCGTGACGCTGGACGTGACGCCGGGCGCGGCGAACGGCGGCGAATTCTGGGACATCGCGATCGACACCGGCGAACGCGCCCGGGTGCGCCAGCTTGGCCTGCGCTTCGAAGGCGCGCTCGCCGGCGACGCTTACGCGGCCCGGCGTGAATCCCTGCGGGAAAACTGGCTGCTCAAGCCGCCCATGCCCTTCATCAACGACGACTGGAGCCGGGCCAAGACCGAGTTGCTGGACGCCGTCTCGCGCCAGAACTTCTATTACGCCCGCTATGCGCAGACCCGTGCGGCCGTCGATCCCCGGGCGGCCAAGGCCGACCTGGACGTGGCGCTCGACAGTGGGCCGCCGGTGCGGCTGGGCGAACTCCAGATCACCGGTCTGAAGCGGGTGCCCGAATCCCTGATCCGGCGCTACGTGCGCTACGACCCGGGCGACGCCTACGACCAGACGCGCCTGGAGGACTGGCAGCAGGCCCTGCAGTCCACGACTTTTTTCCGTGGCGCCTTCGTCACCCTGGCCGACGGCTCGACGCCGGCGCAGGGGGCGGCCGCCGCGCCGGCGCAGGCGCCCGCCGGCACCAGCGGGGATAGGGACCCGCAAGCCGCCGCCGCGCGGCCATCCGGGCGGCCGCAGGGCACCGACCCCGTCACGCTGCCCGTGCGTGTCCAGGTGACCGAAGGCCCCGCCCGCTATGCCAGCGGTTCGCTGGGCGCCGACAGCGACCACGGCGTGCGGGTCGAGGGCCTGTACCGCCAGAACGTGGTCTACGGCCTGCCGGTCTGGATCGAGACCGGCGCCGGGGTCGACACGAAGCGGCAGCGCGCGTTCTTCGACGTGCACCTGCCGCCCGGCATGGACGGCAGCAAGGACAGCTTCGGCCTGCTGTACGACCATTCCGACATCGAGGGCCTGGAAACCAGCCGCACCGGACTGGGCTGGAAACGCAGCCAGACGCGCAAGGCGGCCGGCGACAGCCGCGTCGAATACGAGGTCCGCTGGGGCGGGTTGGTCGCCTACGACAAGACCCGCATTTCCGGCGATTCGCGCTACGAGGTCCCCAGTTGGGCGGCCACCTGGCAGTGGCTGCGCCGCGACGTGGATTCGAAATACGACCCGCGCGAAGGCAATCTGGTCGAATTCGGCCTGGGGGTCGGTACCACCCTGGACGACGGCAAGGCCTTCTATCGCAGCAGCCTGCGCGCCCAGCAGTGGTGGCCGATCGGCGAGCGCGACGTCCTGACCGTGCGCGGCGAAGTCGGCAAGGTCTGGGCGCACACCGACCGCCTGCCGCAGGATTTTTCCTGGCGCACCGGCGGGTCGCGCAGCATCCGGGGCTATCGCTACCAGAGCATCGGCCTGCAGCGCGGCGACGCGGTCATCGGCGCGCCCGCGCTGGGCGTGGCCAGCATCGAATACACGCACTATTTCACCGATGTCCTGGGCGCCAATCTGTTCGTCGACGCGGGGGACGCGGCCGAGTCCTTCGGCCAGTTCGACTGGCACCTGGGCTACGGGGCCGGCCTGGCGGTGCGCACTCCGGCCGGGCCGTTCTTCGTCGATCTGGCCTGGGCGCAGAAGGACCGCCGCCTGCGGCTGCAATTTTCCCTGGGGATCGCGTTTTGAAAGGCCGCATCTGGCGCGGCCTGCGGGCCTTCGGACTCTGGGGGCTGCCGCCCATCGTGCTGGCGCTGCTGCTGGCCATGGGTTTCGCCGCCTGGTGCGTCTCCAGCACGACGGGCACCCGCTGGCTGCTGCGCACGGCGGCCGGCCAGCTGGGCGGCGAGGCCCATGGCGTGCGCGGCACGCTGGCCCGGGGGCTGTACGTCGAGGGCCTGACGATTGCCTTGCCCGACGTGGACGTGCGCGTGGTCGGGCTGCACCTCAAGGCGTTCTGGCCGGAACTGCTGGACCGCCGCCTGCACGTCAATGACCTGTCGGCCGCGCGCGTGGACGTCGATCTGCGCACCGCGCCGTCCGCCGCCCCCGAGGCCGACGACGGCGAACCCTTCCGGATGCCGGCGCTGCCGCTGGGGCTGCGGGTCGACCGGCTGGCGCTGGGCGGCCTGGGCCTGCGCATCGACGGCGAGCCGCTGCCCGTCGATCTGCTGTCCGTCTCGACCGCCCTGACGCTGGACGCCCACACGGCGACCGTCACGCTGGACCAGCTGCAGGCCGCGCACGGGAACACGCTGCTGCGGCTCGACGGCAACCTGGCCTTGCGCGGCCTGGCGGCGCCCTGGCCTTTCGAACTCAATCTGCACGGGTCCGCCCAGGACCGCGACGCGCAGTCGCCGGTCTGCCTGCGGCGGGTGCTGACAGCCGGGGCCGGAACGGCCGGCGGCGATCGAGCCGGCGCTGCCAAAGCCGGCGATGTCAAAGCCGATGAC
>CBFGXR010000006.1:0-17205 GCA_965652675.1 uncultured Castellaniella sp. | reverse complement strand
TCACCGACTTCATGATGCCGGGCCTGCGCGGCGCCGGATTGGCTTTATAGGCCGTTGCCTATGAAATCCTGCAGTTCCCGCGTCCGCGGATCGACGAGGATCCCGGGCCCGCCGGTTTCCCAGACCTGGCCCTGGTGCATGAACACGATCTGATCGGCGACGCGCCGGGCGAAGGCCATCTCGTGCGTCACCAGGACCATGGTCATGCCGCCCTCGGCCAGCTTCTCGATGACCTTCAGGACTTCGCCCGTCAGTTGCGGATCCAGGGCCGAGGTCACCTCGTCGAACAGCATCACCTGGGGTTCCATCGCCAGCGAGCGCGCGATCGCCACGCGCTGCTGCTGGCCGCCCGAGAGCTGCTCGGGATAGCTGTCGTACTTTTCCAGCAGGCCGACGGTTTCCAGCACCTTGCGGGCGCGTTCCTCGCAGGTCTTGCGCGGCAGCTTGCGCACGTGGCGCAGGGCCAGGGTGATGTTGCGCCCCACCGTCAGGTGGGGGAACAGGTTGTAGCTCTGGAAGACGATGCCCACGTCCTTGCGCAGCTGTTCCAGATCGACCGTGCCGCCGCCCAGCTGGTGGCCGCACACCTGGATGCTGCCCTCGTCGATCGTCTCCAGGTGGTCGATGCAGCGCAGCGCCGTGCTCTTGCCCGAGCCGCTCTGGCCGATGATCGCCACCACCTGTCCCCGGTCGATGTCGAAGGACACCCCCTTGAGGACCGGGTTCGATCCAAAGGACTTATGCACATTCTGCAGACTAACGACGGCCGACATTGAGCTTCTTCTCCATGGTTCGGCTCCACTTGGACAAGGGGTAGCACAGCAGGAAATAGAATCCGCCCACCAGGGCGAACACCAGGAAGGGCTGGAACAGGGAATTGTTGATGATCTGCCCGGCGCGGGTCAGTTCCACGAAGCCCACCACCGAGGCCAGGGACGTGGACTTGATGACCTGCACCAGGAAGCCCACCGTGGCGGGCAGGGACAGGCGCACCGCCTGGGGAATGACGACCAGGATCAGCGACTGCCAGCGGGAAAAGCCCAGGCATTCGGCGGCTTCCCACTGGGTCTTTTCGATGGACTGCACGCTGCCGCGCCAGATTTCCCCCAGGAACGCGCTGACGTACACCATCAGGGCGATCCCGGCGGCGAACAGCGGCGGCACGTCGATGCCGAAGATGCCGACGCCGAAATACACGACGAACAGCAGCACCAGCAGCGGGATCCCCTGGATCGCCTGGATGAACAGGGCCGCCGCCGCCCGGACCGCCGCCAGCCGCGACACGCGCGCCAGCATCACGCCGAATCCGGCGAGCGAGCCCAGGACGAAGGACAGGGCCGACAGCACCAGGGTCCAGCCCAGGCCCTTGAGCAGGTAGACGAACTGCACCCAGCTGAATTCATCCATGGCGGATCTCCTGAACGGGCGCGATGGCCTGGCGGCGCGCCGCGGCCCCGGCGCGCGCGCCGGCCGTCCGCGTGGCCCGCGCGGCCCGGGCCACGGCCCGGCGGCGGCGGAACAGCAGCACCCCGCCCAGCCAGAACAGCGCCTTGAGCAGCACGGCCAGGCACAGGTACAGGCCGGCGACGACGATATAGGTTTCCAGCGACAGGAAAGTGATGGACTGCACGTTGTTGGCCACGCCGGTCAGTTCCTCGGCCGAGATCTGCGAAGTCACCGAGGACATCAGCATCATCAGCACGAACTGGCTGGTGATGGACGGGTAGACCTTCTCGAAGGCCGGCAGCATGACCACATGCCAGTAGATGCGGGCGCGCGACAGGCCCAGGCATTCGGCCGCCTCGATCTGGCCCGGCGGCACCGCGTCCATGCCGGCGCGGATGATCTCGGCCGAATAGGCGCCCACGTTGATGACCATGGTGATCACCGCCGCCACCGCGGCGGGCATGGTGTAGCCCAGGCTGGACAGGCCGAAATAGAAGATGAAGATCTGCACCAGGAACGGCGTGTTGCGCACGGTCTCGATGTAGACCCCGCACAGCCCCGACAGCCAACGGTTGCCGCCGCGCCGGCCGATGGCGCACAGAATGCCCAGGATCAGGCCGAACACGGTCGAGGCCAGGGTCAGTTCCAGGGTGGTCAGCGCGCCGCTCAGGAACACGTCCCAATAAGGCGCCAGGCCGGAAAAATTGAAGGTGTAGCGCACGCCTGGCCTCCCGCTTCACGCCTTAAAGATAAGACATCGTATATTCAGGAAGACGTAGCCACCGGATCGAAGGGCCCCAGGGCCGTGAAGACCCCGCCCTGCCAGACCATCGCCGGATCATCGGCCGCCGGCATGGGCTGGCGTTCGATCCGTTCGCGAAAGGCTTCGGACGAATCCCGGGCCTGGTAGTCCAGATGCGCGGCCAGGCGGTTGTCCCACCAGGGGTCCTTGTTGTCGGACAGGCCGAAGGCGATGGTGTGGCCGATGCCGGGCGTGAACAGGCCCCGGCGGATCATCTCGGTCAGATCCCGATAGCTGAACCAGATGTGCATCATGCGGCGGTCCCGGGGTTCCGGGAACGACGAACCAATGCGGATGGACAGCGTTTCGATACCGTAGCGGTCGTGATAAAAGCTGGCCATGCCCTCGCCATACATCTTGGACAGGCCGTAATAGCCGTCGGGACGGGTGGGCATGGCGGCGTCGATCGTCTCGGATTGGCGGTAGAAGCCCACCGCATGATTCGAACTGGCGAAGATCACCCGGCGCACGTCATGGCGGCGGGCGGCCTCGTAGATGTGGAAGATGCCCTTGATGTTGGCCTCAAGGATTTCCTCGAAGGGCCGTTCGACCGACACGCCGCCCATGTGCACGATGGCGTCGCAGCCCCGGACCATGTCGTCCACGGCCTGCCGGTCGGCCAAATCGCAGGGATGCAGTTCTTCGCCCTCCCCGGCCTCGCCCAGCGACTGGACGTCGGACAGGCGCAGGACGCGCGCCATCGGCTTGAGCGTCTCGCGCAGCACGCGCCCCACCCCGCCAGCCGCGCCCGTCAGCAAGAGCCGTTCGAACCTGTTTTCAGCCACGCTGCTTCTCCATGCGATTCAAGATTGCCTGACCGCATTGTGATACGTCATCGTATGACTATGAATCGGGAATTACCCTGAACATCGGGGCGGCGGCCGGCAGGCCGCCGCCCCGCGGCATCACTTCAGCTGCCCAACGTCGCGCACCGCGCCCCGGTCGGCCGAGGTCGCCAGCGCCGCGTAGGCCCGCAGCGCCTGGGAGACTTCCCGCTGGCGGTCCACGGGCTTCCAGGCCTTCGGACCACGCGCATCCATGGCCGTGCGGCGCGCCGCCAGGGTCTCGTCGTCGATCGCCAGATGGATGCGGCGGCTGGGGATGTCGATCTCGATGGTGTCGCCGTCCTCGACCAGGGCGATGTTGCCGCCTTCGGCCGCCTCGGGCGAGGCATGGCCGATCACCAGGCCCGACGAACCGCCGGAAAAGCGCCCGTCCGTCAGCAGGGCCGCGCACTTGCCCAGACCCCTGGTCTTCAGGTAGGACGTGGGATACAGCATTTCCTGCATGCCGGGACCGCCCTTGGGGCCTTCGTAGCGGATGATGACCACGTCGCCGGCCACGACCTCGCCGCCCAGGATGCCCTCGACCGAGGTTTCCTGGCTTTCGTAGACGCGTGCGCGGCCGGTGAAGGTCAGGATGCTTTCGTCCACCCCGGCCGTCTTGACGATGCAGCCGTTGGGCGCCAGGTTGCCGTACAGCACGGCCAGGCCGCCGTCCCGGGAATACGCGTGTTCGCGGTCACGGATGCAGCCGGATTCGCGGTCCAGGTCCAGGGTCTCGTAGTAGCGGTCCTGGCTGAACGCGGTCTGGCTGGGCACGCCGCCGGGCGCCGCGCGGTAGAAATCCGCCACGCCGGCGCCCTGTTCGCCGCGCACGTCCCAGCGGCGGATGGCCTCGCCCAGCGTACCCGCATGCACGTTGCCCACGTTCAGGTCCAGCAGGTCCGCGCGGGCGAGCTCCGCCAGGATGCCCATGATGCCGCCCGCGCGGTGCACGTCCTCGATGTGATATTTCTGCGTGGCCGGCGCGACCTTGCACAGGCAGGGCACGCGGCGCGAGATGCGGTCGATGTCGGCCATGGTGAAGGCCACGCCGGCCTCCTGGGCGGCGGCCAGCAGGTGCAGCACGGTATTGGTGGAACCGCCCATCGCCACGTCCAGCGTCATGGCGTTGCTGAACGCCTGGAACGTCGCGATGCTGCGCGGCAGGACGGAGGCGTCGTCCTGCTCGTACCAGCGCTTGCACAATTGCACGATCAGGCTGCCGGCCAGTTCGAACAGCCCTTTGCGCCGCGCGTGCGTGGCCACCACCGTGCCGTTGCCCGGCAGCGCCAGGCCCAGGGCCTCGGTCAGGCAGTTCATGGAGTTGGCCGTGAACATGCCCGAACAGGACCCGCAGGTCGGGCAGGCGCTGCGTTCCACCGTTTCGGCCTGCTCGTCGGTGATGCTGGGGTCGGCGGCCTCGATCATGGCGTCGACCAGGTCCAGCTTGCGCACCACGGTCTTGCCGTCCTTGGCGATGACCTTGCCGGCCTCCATCGGCCCGCCGGACACGAACACGACGGGGATGTTCAGGCGCATGGCGGCCATCAGCATGCCCGGGGTGATCTTGTCGCAGTTGGAGATGCAGACCATGGCGTCGGCGCAATGCGCGTTGACCATGTATTCCACCGAATCGGCGATCAGTTCGCGCGAAGGCAGCGAATACAGCATGCCGCCATGCCCCATGGCGATGCCGTCGTCCACCGCGATGGTGTTGAATTCCTTGGCCACGCCGCCGGCCGCCTCGATCTGGCGCGCGACCAGCTGGCCCATGTCCTTCAGGTGCACGTGGCCCGGCACGAACTGGGTGAAGGAGTTC
Organism: uncultured Castellaniella sp.; assembly: GCA_965652675.1. Lineage (GTDB taxonomy): Bacteria > Pseudomonadota > Gammaproteobacteria > Burkholderiales > Burkholderiaceae_B > Castellaniella. Next base: position 12,314 of record CBFGXR010000006.1, on the reverse strand, counting down.
ACCACGGCGATGATGGGCTTGCTGAAATCCCCGTCCTTCATGCCGGTGGCGCGCCAGAGGGCGCGGGCGCCGGCCATGTTGCGGCCGTGGGTCGAAGTGCGGGAACGGTAGTGCGGCATGGCGGCGGTCCTGGAAACGGGAGGAGCAAAAGCGCTTATGATAAACGGTTCCTCCCGCCCGGCAACACGAGGCGGGCAGGCCGCGCACGCCCAGATTCCCGACGATGGAGACCCCGTGAAGCCCCCGATCCCGAACGAAGTCCATTCCCCTCTGCGACAGGACATCCGGCTGCTGGGCCGGACCTTGGGGGAAGTCATCCGGGACTGCGAGGGCCGCGCCGTCTACGACGTGATCGAAAAGCTGCGCCGCGCCGCCGTGAAGTTCCGCCGCGAAGGCCTGGACCGCGACGGCCGCATGCTGGAACGCCAGATCCGCCGCCTGGCCGACGGCGAGGCCAATTCCGTGGCGCGCGCCTTCAGCTATTTCCTGCACCTGTCCAACATCGCCGAGGATCGCGACCAGACCCGCCGCCAGCGCCTGCACTGGCAGGCCGAAGGCCCCGCGACGCCCGGCAGCCTGCAACATGCCGTCGATCTGCTGCAGGCCGCCGGCCTGTCCGGCGCGCGCATCCGCCAGCATCTGGCCTCGGCCTGCATCGTGCCGGTGCTGACGGCCCACCCCACCGAAGTCCAGCGCAAGAGCACACTGGACCTGCACCAGGCCATCGCCCGGCATCTGCGCCAGCTGGACACGCCGCACGCGCCACTGGAAGCGGCCCGGCTGCGGGAACGCCTGACCGGGCTGATCGCCGCCCTGTGGCAGACCCGCATGCTGCGCCAGAGCAAGCTCACCGTGCTCGACGAGATCGACAACGCCCTGTCCTACTACACCAGCACCTTTTTCAGCACCCTGCCCCAGCTGCACCTGGACATGGGGGCGCTGCTGCGCAAGCCGGCGCGTACCGTGTTCGACGTGGACAACGCGCCGCTGCCGCCCTTCGTTCACATGGGCAGCTGGATCGGCGGCGACCGCGACGGCAATCCGAACGTGGACGCCGGCACCCTGGAACAGGCGCTGCTGCGCCAGTGCGCGCACGTCCTGCGCCACTACCTGACGGAAGTCCACGCCCTGGGCGCGGAACTGTCGGTCTCGCAGTCCCTGATGCGCGTCACGCCCGCCCTGGCCGAACTGGCCGCCGCCAGCCAGGACCCGTCCCCTCACCGCCAGGACGAGCCCTACCGGCGCGCCTGCATCCACATCTACGCCCGGCTGGCCGCCACCGCGCGGGCCCTGACCGGCCGGCGCCTGGCCCGGCGCAACATCTACGAGGCTCCGGCCTACGGCACGGCCGCCGAACTCGCGGCGGACCTGGGGACGGTCGCCGAATCGCTGGACGCGCACCACGGCGCCCTGGTCGCGCGGCTGCGCCTGACGCACCTGCGCCAGACGGTCGGGATCTTCGGCCTGCACCTGGCCACGGTGGATCTGCGTCAAAGCACCGACGTCCACGAGCGCGTGCTGGACGAACTGATGCGCCATGCCCGCGTGACCCTGGACGGCAAGCCCGTGCGCTACGCCCGGCTGTCCGAGGCCGACCGCGTCCGCGTGCTGCGCCAGGAACTGCGCGAACCGCGCCCCCTGGTCTCGCCCTGGATCGAATATTCCGCCGAGACGACCAAGGAACTGGCCATCCTGCGCATGGCCGCCGACTGCCGCCGGCGCTTCGGCGAGGCCGCCCTGCGCCAGGCCATCGTGTCCCACACCGAAACCCTCAGCGACCTGCTCGAAGTCCTGGTGCTGCAGCAGGAAACCGGCCTGATCGCCCCCACCACGGCCAGCGACGCCGCACCCGACAGCGGACTGATGGTGGTGCCGCTGTTCGAGACCATCCCCGACCTGGAGCGCGGCCCGGACATCATGGACGCCTGGCTGTCGCTGCCGGAAGTCGCCGCGCGCGTGCGCCACGCCCAGCACGGCATCCAGGAAGTCATGCTGGGCTATTCGGACAGCAACAAGGACGGCGGCTACCTGACCTCGAACTGGTCGCTGTACCAGGCCGAACGGCGCCTGGTCGAAGTCTTCCGCAGGCACCGCACCCGCCTGCGCCTGTTCCACGGGCGCGGCGGCTCCGTGGGCCGGGGCGGCGGTCCCAGCTACGACTCCATCCTGTCGCAGCCCCCGGGCACGGTGAACAACCAGATCCGCCTGACCGAACAGGGCGAGATCATCCAGGGCCGCTACAAGGACGCCGAGGTCGGGCGCTCGCACCTGGAGCTGTTCGTCGCCGCCACCCTGGAAGCCAGCCTGGCGTCCGGCTCGCCGGCCACCCGGGCCGAGGACGAGCACGCCGCCCGCTACGGCGAGGCCATGGCCTGGATGTCGGAAACCGCCCGGCATGCCTACCGCGACCTGGTCTACGGCACCGAAGGCTTCACGGACTATTTCTTCGCCTCGACGCCGATCCGCGAGATCGCGGGCCTGAACATCGGCTCGCGCCCGTCCTCGCGCAAGACCCTGCAGCGCATCGAGGACCTGCGCGCCATTCCCTGGTCGTTCTCCTGGGCCCAGTGCCGTCTGCCCCTGCCAGGCTGGTACGGCATGGGCACGGCGCTCGAACGCTACCTGTCCGACGGCGGCCCCGACCGGGCCCTGACGCGCGAAGCGCGCCAGGAACGCCTGCAGGCCATGGCGCGGGACTGGCCGTTCTTCCGCACCCTGCTGTCGAACATGGAACAGGTGCTGGCCAAGACCGACCTCGCCATCGGCCGCGCCTATGCCGAACTGGTGCCCGACAAGCCCCTGCGCAAGCGGATCTTCGAACGCATCGCCGCCGAATACCAGGCCACGCGGGACGCCTTCCGCGCCGTCACCGGCCACGACCTGCTGGCCCACGACGAGCCCCTGCGCAGCGCCCTGGCCGAACGCTTCGCCTACATCGACCCGCTGAACCACCTGCAGGTCGAACTGCTGCGCCGCGTGCGTTCCGGCCAGCCGTCCGCGCGCCGCGCCGACGAGCAGGAATCGCGCGACCAGCGCGCGATCCACATGACCATCAACGGCATCGCCGCGGGGTTGAGGAACTCGGGATGAGGCCGGACAGACAAGGGTCCCTGCGGACCCTTGTCTGCCTGCCGAATCGGAGCGGCCTGCAGGCCGCGAGGTGGGGGTCAGTTTGGTGGTGCTAGCGTCGCTTCGAATACGCCAGCAGCACGATGCCGCCCAGCACCACGGCGCCGCCCAGCAGCTGCAGGCCGCCGAAGACCTGATCCAGCATCAGCCAGCCGAACAACAGGCTGGCCACGGGCTCGATGTTCATCACCGGCGCATTGCGCGCCATGTCCAGGCGCGGCACGAACACGAACAGGACCGTGAACGCCGTGGCGTACAGGATCGACAGAGCGGCCAGGGCGGCCCACCCCTGGCCGCTGCCCGGCGGATTCATGCCGCCGGGCACCACCCCCACGGCACCGGCCACCAGCATGCCGCAAAAGATGATCAGGATGGTATAGAGGCTGCGCACCGCGCCCGGCAGGGCCGAAAGACGATGCTCGGTGATCCACAGGCCGCAGGAAAACACGCAGGCGGCCAGAAAGGCGAAGCCGATTCCCGCCTTCCAGGCCGGCGTCATGGATTCCGCCGTCGAGAGCCACGCCGGCAGGTCCAGCACCAGCACCAGGCCGCACAGGATCATCCCCATCAGCAGGCAGGCGCGCCGCGTCGGCGGCGAACCGCCGAGCGCCCAGGTCAGCACGGCCAGCAGGATCGGAAACGTATTGCCGATCAGCAGCGCCAGCGCGACCGGGATGCGGGCCACGGCCGAGTACAGGCACAGGCTCTGCGTCGCGATCAGCAAGCCGAGCACGATCTGCCATTTGAGCAGGCCGGGCGCCAGGCGCAGCCGCGGCTGGCGCCACAGCACGAACCCCGCCAGGGCCAGCAGCGTCAGGCCCGAACGGCAGACGATGGCCAGCAGCAGGCCGGCCTGGTCGTCGAAGGCGAGGCGGGCCGCCACGTGATTGGCGGCGAACAGCGCGCCCACGGCCAGCAGGGTCGCCACGGCGGCGCGCCGCGGCAGAGCAGCGGAAGAAGTCATACGGCAAGTTTCCAGAAACACATCACGACAACAGAAGATCGGGCAGCCACATCGAGAATTCAGGCACGTAGGTGACCAGCGCCAAGGCCACCAGCAGGGCGCCATAGAAGGGCCAGATCGTGCGCATCACCGTCCCCACCGATACCTGTCCAATCGCGCAGCCGATGAACTGGGTGGTCCCCACCGGCGGCGTGTTCAGTCCCAGCGCGCAGTTCAGCAGCATCACGATCCCGAACTGGACCGGGCTCATGCCGTACTGCATGCAGATCGGCAGGAAAATCGGCGTGCAGATCAGGATCGTGGCCGCCATATCCAGGAATGTGCCCAGCACGAACAGCGCCAGATTCACCATCAGGAAAATGGCCCAGGGGTTGTCCGAGACCGAAGCCATCAGCGCACCGGTCTTTTCGGCCACGCCATAAAACCCGATGAGATACCCGAAAGTCGCTGAAATCCCGATCAGCAGCAACACCACGCCCGTGGTCTTGACGGCCTTGGCCGCCGCCGCGACGAATTGCCGCCATTTCAGGGTGCGATAGACCAATGCTGTCAGCAGCAAGGCATACAGCGCCGCCACGGCCGCCGATTCCGTCGCCGTGAACACGCCGCTCAGGATGCCGGCGATGATCAGCACGATCACCAGCATGCCCGGGACGGCAGCCGCCAGCGAATGCAGCACGACCGTCCAGCCCGGAAACGTGCCGGCCGGATAGCCACGCTTGCGCGCCACCAGATAGGCGGCCACCAGATTGCACAGCGTCAGCAGAATGGCGGGCACGATCCCGGCCGCGATCAGTGCGGCAATGGATGCCTTGCCACCGGCCGCCAGCGTGTAGATGATGATATTGTGGCTGGTGGGCATCAGCGCCCCGACCAGTGCGGCGTGCGTGGTCACGTTGACGGCATAGTCCGCGTGGTAACCCTCGCGCTTCATCATCGGGATCATCACCGACCCCATGGCCGACACGTCGGCCACCGGCGATCCGGACACGCCACCGAACAGCGTGCAGGCCAGCACATTGGACATGCCCAGACCGCCGCGCACGTGGCCGACCAGCCCTTTGGCAAACGCCACGATGCGATCGGCCACGCCGCCATACAGCATCAATTCGCCCGTGAAGATGAAAAACGGGATGGCCAGAAATGAAAAGGCGTTCATGCCCGAGGTCATCTGCTGGAACGCCACGGCGATGGGCAGATCCTCGTAGAAAATGGCCGTGATGGAAGCCAGGCCGATCGAAAAGGCGACCGGCACCCCGATCAGCAGAAAGGCCGCAAAGGACAGAGAAAGAATGGTCAGCGCCATGAGGGTTCCACCTTCTTGTTGCGCAGGACTGCGATGATGTGTTCGGCGGAAAAGAGCATGATCAGTCCGCCCGAGATCGTGGCCGGCATGTATTTCCAGCCCTCGGACAGGCCCAGATTGGGAATCTTGTAGGCATGCACGGATTCCGTCAGGATGGCGCAGTTCCAGATCATGAGCAGTCCAAAGACCAGCACCAGGACATGCACCACGATCATCATGATGCGGCGAGGACCGTCAGGCACCATCTGCAGCACGGATTCGAAACCGATATGAGTCCCGTCCCGCACGCCCACGGCCGCGCCCATCATCGTCACATACAGCACCAGCAGCAAAGACAGGCTTTCGGCCCAGGTCGGCGTACTGTTGAGCACATGACGGCCAAAGACCTGGTACAGGACGGCCGACAGCAGTGCAACGATGCCCACCACACTGAGCATCATGCACAGCCGCGCCAGCCGGGCACAGGCGTTCGTGTAGACGTCGGACCAACGGATCCACCGGCCTGGGCCGGGATGGGGGCGGCTGGCGGCCGCCTCCATCCCGGTCAGGCCGGAATCGGAGGCGCGCCCCACGTTATTTCACCGCCTGGATGCGCTTGACCAGATCACGCATCTCGTCGGTCGTCACGAAACGGTCGTAGACCGGCTTCATGACCGCCTGAAACGAGGCCTTGTCCGACTGGACCACTTCGGCACCCGCCTTTTGCACGATATCCAGGGATTTCTTTTCGCGCTCGGCCCACAGCTTGCGCATGTAAGGCACGGATTCACGCGCCGCATCCTGGATGATCTTGCGATCGGCCTCGGACAGCTTGTCCCACTGGCGCTTGGAGAACAGCAGCATCTCGGGCGTCATGGTGTGCTCGGTCAGAGAAAAGTATTTCGCCACTTCGTAGTGGTGACCGCTTTCATAGCTGGGCGAGTTGTTCTCGGCCGCGTCGATCAGACCGGTCTTCAGCGAGGTGTAGACCTCGCCCAGGGGCATGGGCGTCGCATTGGCGCCGATCGCCTCGATCATGGCCACCGACAGGTCGGACTGCTGCACCCGGATCTTCATGCCCTTGGTGTCGGCCACGCTGCGCACCGGCTTGGGGGAATACATGGAACGCGCGCCGCTGTCGTACCAGGCCAGGCCGACGAAGCCGGCTTGCTCGCAGGATTTGAGCATCTGCGCACCGATGTCGCTGTCGAGCACCTTGTGCAGGTGTTCCGTCGAGGTGAACAGGAACGGCAGGGACGGCACGCGGGTCACTTCGCAGATGTTGTGCATGGCCGCGCTGCTGACGCGGGTCATGGTCAGGGCACCCAGCTTGACCTGCTCGATCGAGTCCTTTTCACTGCCCAGCGCGCCGCCGGAGAACACCTTGACGGTGATGCGCCCGTTGCTATGTTCCTTGATCAGCTCGCCCATCTTCTTGACCGCCAGCACCGTGGGGTAGTCATCGGGATGAATGTCGGCCGAGCGCAATTCCAGGGCCCGGGCCGTCCCGGCGGACAGCAGCATGCCGGCGGCGACGGCCAGCGCCGCGCGTTTCAGATTCAAGTAAGTCATGTCTTCCTCTCGTTGTGCCAAATATGGCTTTGTGTTTTAGAACTGCTTTTGATACTGCTTTTGATACTGCTTCGGGGACTGCGGAAAATGCGACAAACACTCCTGCGGAAACGAGGCAGCCCGCATGCGCGGGCTGCCGGATGAATCAAAAAGCGTAGGTGGATTCCTCGACCCCGGCGACGCCGGGCCGCAGGGCGAACACCGCGCCGTCCAGCGCATGTGGAGCCGCATCCGGCAGGCGGATCGAGGTCACGAACAGGGTATCCAGGCCCTCGCCGCCGAAGGCGCACATGGCGGGCTTGGCGACCGGCACCCGCAAGCTGCGATCCAGCCGGCCCTCGGGCGTGTAACGATGCACCATGCCCGCGTCGTTGCCGCAGATCCAGTAGCAGCCCTCGGCATCGATGGCGGCGCCATCGGGCCGGCCGCCGGCCAGCGCCTCGATGAACAGGCGACGACCGCTGGGCACTCCGGCGTCGATGTCGTAGTCGCAGGCCCAGACGCACTGCCGCGACCCATGGGAATCGGACAGATACATCGTGCGCCCGTCAGGGCTGAACGCGGTGCCGTTCGGTACGATCAGGTCTTCGCCCATGCGATCCAGGCGCAGCGTTTCGCCACGGCCGGTCATGCGATACAGCGCGCCGACCGGGGCACCCTGCGCCATGTCCATCAGCATGGTGCCAACCCAGAAGCGCCCCTGACGATCGCAGCGGCCATCGTTGAAACGCATGCCGGACCGCGCATGCCCGACGCCCGTCCAGCGCTCCGTCGCCAGAACCTGGTCGGCGTCCAGGCTCAGGCGATAGATGCCGTCCTCCATGGCGCCGATCCAGCCGCCTTCGGGCAGCCGGGCGATGCAGCCGATCTGCTGATCGGCGCGCCAGCTGGTGTGCTGCTGGTCGCGCAAGCGCCAGCGATGCACGGCGCCGGCCGGGATGTCGACCCAGTAAAGCGCCTGTTCGCCGGGATGCCAGACCGGGCTTTCGCCCGTCTGGTTTCGCAGATGCACGACCAGTTCGGCCTCGCCCGCCGAACGCGTGGCGCGCCGCACGGGCGGCGTCCTTTCGTAGGGACCGGCGGCGGTGAAGGCGCCACCCTGATAGACCATGTCGGGATCGTCGGCCGGCGGTGCCGGCTGACGCTCGACTTCGGCGCGGAAGGGCTCGGAACTGTCCTGCGGGGCATAGCCGAGGACGGCGGCGCCGGCATTGTCCCACCAGCCGTCGCGATTGTCCGAGGCACCGTAGACCACGGTGTGGCCCACGTTCGGAGTGAACAAGCCGCGCCGCACCAGATCGGTCAGATCGCGGTAGCTGAGCCAGGTGTGCATCATCCGGCGATTGCGCGGCGCCGGAAAGGACGAGCCGATGCGCATGCTGACGGTCTCGATCCCGTAGCGATCCTGATAAAAGGATGCCAGGTCTTCGCCGAAGGACTTGGACAGGCCGTAATAGCCATCGGGACGCCGCTGCGACCGGCTGTCCAGGCGGACGCCCTGGCGATGAAAACCGATCACGTGATTGGAACTGGCGAACACCATGCGGCGCACGCCATGCCGGCGCATGGCCTCGTAGAGGTGATAGGTGCCCCGGATGTTGGCCTCGATGATTTCCTCGAAGGGCCGTTCCACCGAAATGCCGCCCAGGTGCACGACCGCGTCGACGCCGTCCATGAGCGCATCCACCGCGTCCTTGTCCGACAGATCGCAGGTCACGACCTCTTCATGAGGCCCCTCGGCCGGCGCCATGGCGGCGATATCGGACAGGCGCAGAATCCGCGCGCAGGGCCGCAGCGTCTCGCGCAGCACCTTGCCCAGGCCGCCGGCCGCGCCGGTCAGCAGGATGCGATGATAGGTGCGCGCGGCGCCGGTATCGTCAGCCATGTCCGCCGTCCCCTGATCAGAGCGCCTCGATCAGCTCACGCAGCGCGGCTTCTTCCTGGGGATTCAGATCCATCAGGGGCGCGCGCACCGGGCCGGCCGGATGGCCGACGATGCGGGCGCCGGCCTTGACGATGCTGACCGCGTAGCCTTGCTTGCGATTGCGGATTTCCAGCATGGGCAGGAAGAACTTGTCCAGCAGGCGGCCGGTGGTCTCGTGATCCCCGGACCGGACCGCTTCGTAGAACTGCATGGCGGTGGCGGGGATGAAATTGAACACGGCGGAAGAATACACCGGCACACCCAGGGCGCGGTACGCCTCGGCGAAGACTTCGGCCGTCGGCAGGCCGCCCAGATAGGCGAAGCGGTCGCCCAGCCGGCGGCGCACCCGGACCATGTTCTCGATGTCGCCCACGCCGTCCTTGAAGCCGATCAGGTTCGGGCATTCGTCGGCCAGCTGTTCCAGCACGGAAGCCGACAGACGGCACTGGCCGCGGTTGTAGATCACCACGCCGATCTCGACGGATTGGCAGACTTCCTTGACGTGCGCGGCGATGCCGTCCTGCGGCGCCTCGGTCAGGTAGTGCGGCATCAGCAGCAGGCCGGCCGCGCCCTGGCGCTCGGCCTCCTGGGCGAAGGCGATGGCGTTGCGGGTGGGGCCGCCCGCGCCGGCCAGGATGGGGGTATGGCCCTGGCAGGTCTTGACCGCCGTGCGCACCACCTGGGAAAAATCATCCAGCGTCAGGGAGAAATACTCGCCCGTGCCGCCGGCCGCGAACAGGGCGCGGGCGCCATAGGGCATCAGCCATTCCAGGCGGGCCTGGTAACCCTTGGGGTCGAAATTCCCCTCGGCGTCGAAATCCGTGACGGGAAACGACAGGAGTCCGTCCCTCAGGATGTCCTTCAATTCCTGGCAAGTCGTCATATGCGTGGTGTCCTCTGGTCTGGGATGGCGCGTGTCGCACCATCCTCTCTTGTTCATGTCGTACGTTATCATATGACATCAGACGACAAGCAACAAGCAGAATCCATCCGGACTAGTACATACCCTGATACAGCAGCGAATGATGTGGCGATTACACCAAAAATCCGGTCAACGCCCGGATCATTCCTTCTTATACGATGACATATCTATGAGAAGTCCGGACAGGTGTCAGCCGCGCATGTCACGCAGCCCCGCGCCGGCGGGCGGCGCGGGGCTGCGTGCGGGGGTGGCGGATGGCGGCGGCGAGCCGGGCCGGCCTCAGGCGCCCTGCTCGGCCGCTTCCTGGGCGCGGCGCAGGCGTTCCCGGCTGTTGGTGAGGTGCGTGCGCATCGCCGCGCGGGCCGCGTCCGGGTCCCGGCGGGCGATGGCGTTGTAGATGTCCTCGTGCTCGACGTGGACGCGGCCGAGATAGCCGGTGCGGTCGTCTTCCGCCAGGGCCGCCGAATCGACGCGCGTCCGGGGAATGATGGCCTTGCCCAGCTGTTTCAGGATGTCGTGGAAATAGCGGTTGCCCGTCGCCGTCGCCACCGTCAGGTGGAAGGCCACGTCCGAGACCACCGCATTGCCGGTCTTCTTGCGCACGTGTTCGGCGAATTCGTCCAGGATGCCGCGCAGCTGCTGGACCTGGGCGTCCGTGCGCCGCAGCGCGGCCAGCCCCGCCGCCTCGGTTTCCAGGCTGATCCGCAATTCGAGGATCGCCAGGACGTCCAGCATGGTCAGGATGTTTTCCGTGCGGATGCGCAACTGCTGTTCGTTGCGGGGTTCGAGCAGGAAGGTCCCGATGCCGTGCCGGGTCTCGACCAGGCCGGCGGCCTGCAGGCGCGAAATCGCCTCGCGGATGACGGTCCGGCTGACGCCGAAGGACTCCATCAGCGCGGACTCCGTCGGCAGCTTTTCGCCGACGTGGAATTCGCCGTGGCGGATGCGCTCGGACAGCGCGGCCACGACATTCTGGGTGAGGTTGCGCGAACGGCGGGCAGGGACGGAGGCCATGGGCGGAGTCTATGGATTCGGACGATTCATGATACTGCATTCTCGAAGAGATAACTCATACGATGACATATTATTATTCTTCACGATTCACGGAAGCCGAAGGACAATCTACATAGGACAATGGTCTTGATCATTCCATGCGGACAGGATTGTCAGTGGAAACCGTCAGTTGTATGATGAGATCATCACAAGGAGACTCCCCCGTGCATTCCCCCAAGCCGACCGTCCAGGTCCCCCGCATGATCCGCATGCGCGCGGGCGACAATGTCGCCATCATCGCCAACGACCGGGGGCTGCCCGCGGGCGCCCGCATCGCCGATGGCCCGACCCTGCTCGAAGCCATCCCCCAGGGCCACAAAGTCGCCCTGGCCGACATCCCCGAAGGCGGCGCCATCGTGCGCTACGGCGTCGTCATCGGCCACGCGACCAAGCCGCTGCCCGCCGGCAGCTGGGTCTACGAGGCCGTGATGCGCATGCCGCCGGCGCCGTCCCTGGACGACCTGCCGATCTGCACCGTCCCCGCCCCCGACCCGGAGCCCCTGACCGGCTACACGTTCCAGGGCTATCGCAACGCCGACGGCTCCGTGGGCACCCGCAACATCCTGGCCATCGCCATGACGGTGCAATGCGTGGCCGGAGTGGCGGACATCGCCCTGGACCGCATCCGCCGCGAACTGCTGCCCCGCTATCCGAACGTGGACGGCGTGGTGGCGCTGCACCACGGCTACGGCTGCGGCGTGGCCATCGACGCCCCCGGCGCCTCGATCCCGGTGAAGACCCTGCGCCACATCGCGCAGAATCCGAACTTCGGCGGCGAGGTCATGCTGGTCAGCCTGGGCTGTGAAAAGCTGCAGCCCGAACGCCTCATGCCCGAACGCTTCAAGGATCGCGGCGAAACGCATCCCGACCTGGTGCGCCTGCAGGACGAGCGGCACGTCGGCTTCGGCAGCATGATCGACGACATCCTGGCCATGGCGGAAACCCACCTGGAACGCCTGAACCGGCGGCGCCGGGAAACCTGCCCGGCCTCCGATCTGGTGGTGGGCGTGCAGTGCGGCGGCAGCGACGCCTTCTCGGGCGCCACGGCGAACCCGGCGGTGGGCCACGCCGCCGACCTGCTGGTGCGCGCGGGCGCCACCATCATGTTCTCCGAGGTCACCGAAGTCCGGGACGGCATCGACCAGCTGACGGCGCGGGCGGCCACGCCCGAGGTCGCCCGCGACCTGATCCGGGAAATGGCCTGGTACGACGATTACCTGCAGCGCGGCCAGGCGGACCGCAGCGCCAACACCACGCCGGGCAACAAGCGCGGCGGCCTGTCGAACATCGTCGAAAAGGCCATGGGATCCATCGTCAAGTCCGGCACGATGCCCATCCGGGGCGTCGTACCGCCGGGCGAGCGCGCCCGGGAAAAAGGCCTGCTGTACGCCGCCACGCCGGCCGGCGACTTCGTCTGCGGCACCCTGCAGCTGGCGGCGGGCATGAACGTCCACATCTTCACCAC
>CBFGXR010000005.1:0-17236 GCA_965652675.1 uncultured Castellaniella sp. | reverse complement strand
GTTCTCCATTCGTTGAAAATCCTGGCTGACGTCCACCGGATCGCCGAGCACCTGCGCGTGTACGGCCGCGGGAAACAGTAGGAGCAACAACAACAGAACCAGCAACTCTGATCGCATTGGGAGGCCTCTCCATGAGTAGATTTTTAGCCACGGATTCACACGATCTGATCCGTATTTATCTGTGTTCATCTAGGGCTGAATATTGATGATCGCATTCAACGCGGGCTTGGCGCGGCCGGAACGATCGAACAGCATCACGCCGAGGTCGGCTTCCAGCAGGGCGATCGCCGTGCTGACGGCCGATTGGGCCTTGCCCAGGTTCCGGGCGGCGGCGCTGATCGACCCGCCGTCCGCCGTGGCGACGAATTGGCGTAATTGGTCGAGATCCCAGTGCATGGATCGTGGATTACCCATCTATAAACCAGATGGATTCAATCTTTATAAATCTGGAAACAAGAAAGATAATGCCTCTGGCCTCTTGAATTGTCAAAGAGGAAGGATACTGATCATGGACGCCGAACACATCAAACTGCGCCCGCTGGAACGGGTGGACCTGCAATTCGTGCATCAACTGGACAACAACGCCAGCGTAATGCGCTACTGGTTCGAAGAACCGTACGCGACCTTCACCGAACTGCAGTCCCTGTACGACCAGCACGTTCACGACCAGAGCGAACGGCGCTTCATCGTCGAATGCGACGGCCAGCGCGCGGGCCTGGTGGAACTGGTGGAAATCGACCACGTCCACCGTCGCGCGGAATTCCAGATCATCATCGCGCCCGAACACCAGGGCCGGGGCCTCGCCACCCGCGCAACGCGGCTGGCGATGGAATACGGCTTCAAGGTGCTGAACCTCTACAAGCTCTACCTCATCGTGGACATCGAGAACAAGAAGGCGATCCGCATCTATACCCGAATGGGCTTCCAGACCGAGGGCGAACTGAAGGACGAGTTCTTCGTCAACGGCGAATACCGCAGCGTGCTGCGGATGCGCCTGTTCCAGCACGACTACCTGGGCAGGCATCCGCCATCGCACACCCGCCTGACGGAGACGACCGCCTACTGAACCGACGGCCCGGGCGGCGGACGAGACCGGCCGCCGCAATGACAACGGGCGCCCCGAAGGGCGCCCGTTGTCACTCCCCGCGCGGCCGGAAAACCGTGCGGGCGGTACGGCGGGATTACTGCGCGGCCGGCGCGGCGGGGCCGCCCTGGGCCTCGATGCCGCCGATCGCCTTGACCGACAGGCGCAGGCGGCCGCGTTCGTCGGCCTCGAGGATCTTGACGCGCACCGACTGGCCGACCTTCAGCACGTCGTTGATGTCGGCGATGCGGTAGTTGGCGATCTCCGAGATGTGCAGCAGGCCGTCGCGACCCGGCAGGACCTGGACGATGGCGCCGAAATCCAGCAGGCGCTGGACGGTGCCCTGGTATTCCTGGCCCACTTCGACGTCGGCGGTCAGTTCCTTGATGCGGCGCTCGGCTTCGTGGGCGCGGTCCAGGTCGGCGCTGGCGATGGTGATGCTGCCGTCATCGCTGATGTCGATCTGGCAGCCGGTTTCCTCGGTCAGCGCGCGGATGGTGGCGCCGCCCTTGCCGATCACGTCGCGGATCTTTTCCGGATTGATCTTGATGCTGAGCATGCGCGGCGCGAAGTTGGACAGTTCCTGGCGGGAGCCGTCGATGGCGTCGCGCATCTTGCCGAGGATGTGCATGCGGCCTTCGCGGGCCTGGGCCAGCGCGACCTGCATGATTTCCTTGGTGATGCCCTGGATCTTGATGTCCATCTGCAGGGCGGTGACGCCGCTGACGGTGCCGGCCACCTTGAAGTCCATGTCGCCCAGGTGATCCTCGTCGCCCAGGATGTCGGTCAGGACGGCGAACTTGCCGCCTTCCTTGATCAGGCCCATGGCGACGCCCGCCACGTGGTCCTTGACCGGCACGCCGGCGTCCATCATGGACAGGCTGCCGCCGCAGACCGAGGCCATGGACGAGGAGCCGTTGGATTCGGTGATCTCGGACACCAGGCGCAGGGTGTACTGGAATTCGTCGGCGGCGGGCAGCAGCGGCGACAGGGCGCGCTTGGCCAGGCGGCCGTGGCCGATCTCGCGGCGCTTGGGCACGCCGAAGCGGCCGGTCTCGCCCGTGGCGAACGGCGGCATGTTGTAGTGCATCATGAAGCGGTCACGGTATTCGCCCATGATCGAGTCGATGATCTGCTCGTCCTGCTTGGTACCCAGGGTGGTGACCACCAGCGCCTGGGTTTCGCCGCGCGTGAACAGCGCGGAACCGTGGGCGCGCGGCAGCACGCCCAGGCGGATGCTGATCGGACGCACGGTGCGCGTGTCGCGCCCGTCGATGCGCGGCTCGCCGTTCAGGATCTGGCCGCGGACGATTTCCGATTCCAGGGCGAACAGCATGTTCTCGACTTCGACGTGGTCCGGGGCGGCGTCGCCACGGGCCGCGGCGTGTTCGGCCAGCTTGACCTTGACGTCGGCATAGACCTGGCGCAGGCGCGTGGTGCGTTCCTGCTTGTCGCGCAGTTGATAGACGGCCTGCAGGGGCTCGAAGGCGGCCGCGCGCACGGCGGTGGCCAGGACTTCGTTGCGCGGGGCGGGCTGCCAGTCCCATTCGGGCTTGCCGGCTTCGGCCACCAGTTCATGGATGGCGTTGATGCAGGCCTGCATCTGTTCATGGCCGAACACCACGGCGCCCAGCATCACGTCTTCGGACAGCTGCTTGGCTTCGGATTCGACCATCAGCACGGCGGCCTCGGTCCCGGCGACCACCAGGTCCAGCCGGGATTCGCCGCGCACCTGCGAGGCGCTGGGGTTCAGGACGTACTGGCCGTCGATGTAGCCCACGCGGGCGGCGCCCACCGGACCGTTGAAGGGAATGCCGGAGATCGCCAGGGCGGCCGAGGCGCCGATCAGGGCGGGGATGTCGGGATCGACTTCCGGGTTGACCGACACCGTGTGGATGATGATCTGGACGTCGTTGTAGAAGCCTTCCGGGAACAGCGGACGCAGCGGACGGTCGATCAGGCGGGAGGTCAGGACTTCCTTTTCGGAGGGCTTGCCTTCGCGCTTGAAGAAGCCGCCGGGGATCTTGCCGGCGGCGTAGGTCTTTTCGACGTAATCGACGGTCAGCGGGAAAAAGTCCTGGCCGGGCTTGGCGGTCTTGGAAGCCACCACCGTGGCCAGCACCACCGTGTCATCGACGGACACCAGCACCGCGCCGGAGGCCTGGCGGGCGACTTCGCCGGTTTCCAGGACGACGGTGTGCTGGCCGTACTGGAACGACTTGCTCACTTTGTTGAACATTTTCTGATCCTATAAAAGGGCCGCCTGCGGCACGCTTGCCCGCAACCCGTCCACCGGAGACGGGGCCGATTGCGGCGACCCATGACAAAAAGCCGCGCACGCTGCGCAAAATGATGCAGCGTACACGGCTCGTACGAGGGGAGCGGAGCTCCCGGGCATTACTTGCGCAGGCCGAGTTTTTCGATCAGTGCGCGGTACGAATCCGGATTGCGGCCCTTCAGGTAGTCCAGCAGCTTGCGGCGGCGGCTGACCATGCGCAGCAGGCCGCGACGCGAGTGGTGGTCTTTCTTGTGGGTCTTGAAGTGGCCGGTCAGCTCGTTGATGCGGGCCGTGAGCAGGGCGACCTGGACTTCGGGAGAACCGGTGTCGCTGGCGGCGCGCTGGAATTGCGCGACGATGTCGGATTTGACGATATCTGCAACAGACATTTTTATTCCTCAGTGGACAAGCGGCAGCACCGAGGCGCGCTGCCGTGGGATCAAATGAAAACGCCACGCAGATCGTGGCGCGGGAAGATTATAGCGGATTTGAGTCCCGCATGCGCTGCCCCAGGCGGCGGGCGCGGCGCACGCGCCACAGCCACAGCACCCAGCCCGACAGGCTGTAGACCACGAACAGCAGGAACAGCACCACTGGCGGGTCGCTGGACACGAAGACAAAGACCGCCACCACCACCAGCATCACCCAGAACGGCACGCTGCGGCCCAGCGCGAAGGACTTGCCGCTGAAGAACGGCGCGTTGGACACCATCGCCACGCCGGCGTAGACCGTCGTCCCGAAGGCCACCCAGGGGATGAGGCCATCGGACAGGGACAGCTTGTTGTCCACCGACAGCCAGACGAAGCCGGCGATCAGAGCCGCCGCCGCCGGGCTGGGCAGGCCCTGGAAATACTGTTTGTCGACCTTGCCGATGTTGGCGTTGAAACGCGCCAGGCGCAGGGCGGCCCCCACCACGTAGACGAAGGCGGCCAGCCAGCCCCAGCGGCCCAGGCCCTGCAACGACCATTCGTACATCACCAGCGCGGGCGCCATGCCGAAGGAAATCATGTCGGCCAGGGAGTCGTACTGCTCGCCGAAGGCGGACTGGGTGTTGGTCAGCCGAGCCACGCGCCCGTCCATGCTGTCGAACACCATGGCCAGGAAGATGGCGATGGCGGCCACTTCGAAGTGCTGGTTCATGGCCTGGACGACGGCATAGAAACCGGCGAACAGGTTGGCGGTGGTGAAGGCGTTGGGCAGCAGGTAGATGCTGCGGCGGCGCTGCGGTTCGTCAGGCATGGATTCAGGCTGCGGAAGCGTCATCGCGGGGCGGAGCGGGAAGTTCGGCCAGGACCGTGCGGGTGGCCTTGACCTTGTCGCCCAGGGCGACCCTGGGACGGGTGCCTGGAGGCAAGTATACGTCCACCCGCGAACCGAAGCGGATGAAGCCGTAGCGCTGCCCCGCGTACAGCGCCTGCCCGACCCGGGCGTGGCACAGGATGCGCTTGGCCACCAGGCCGGCGACCTGGACGGCCGTGACCGTCTGCCCGTCGGCCGTGTCCAGCACCATGGCGTTGCGCTCGTTTTCCAGCGACGCCTTGTCCAGGGCCGCGTTGAAGAACTTGCCCGGGAAGTATTCGATCGACCGGACCTGGCCGTCGACCGGGGCGCGGTTCGAATGGACGTTGAAGACGTTCATGAAAACGCTGATCTTCAGCGCAGGGCGCCCGTCCGCGTAGGGATCGGCCGCGTCCTCGACGCAGACGATGCGGCCGTCGGCCGGGCACAGCACCAGGCCCTCGCCCTCCGGCGCCTCGCGCGCGGGATCGCGGAAGAACTGCAGGGCGAACAGCGTGAACACCCAGAACGGGACGGAGGCCCAGGGCGACCACCAGGTCACCAGCAGGGACACGACCAGCGCGCCGGCCAGGATGGGCCAGCCTTCGCGGGCGATCGGGGGATGGGGATAGGGGGGGATTTTCATGGTAGGCGCAAGAATAACCCAAATGCGGGGCGCTGTCGGCAACCTCCCGCCTGGCCGGGAACATGACCGGGTGCGCGAGACGTTCCCCGTCTCGCGCACCCCAGCCTCGTCAAGCCACCAGGGGCTCGCGCTCAATCAATACTGATACGACACGCTCACGCGCAGGCTGCGGCCCGGCTGGGTGTACCAGTCGATCCGGGTCGGCTTGCCGTCGGGCACGTCCAGCGCATTCCAGTATTTCCTGTCGAACACGTTGAACACCCCGGCCTGCACGCGCAGCCCCTTGACGGCGGCGGGCGTCCACCAGGCGTTCAAGTCCATGACGCCATAGCCGGGGGCCTGGAAATCGACCTTCGGGTCGGCGACCTGCGTGCGCCGCCGGGCCATCGTGGAGACCACCTCGGTGCCCCATTGCGGCGTCCGGTAGCCCAGCGCCAGGATGGCCTTGAGCGGCGCCACGGAATTCAGGTACTGGTCTTCGTCCAGGTCGCGGCCATGGGTCCAGGCCAGCGAACCGCGCGTGTACCAGTGCGTATCGAAATCCCAGTGGCCTTCCAGTTCCACGCCGTAGATGCGCACCCGGGCGCGATTGATGGCGCCCGTGACGCCCGCGGGATACACCCCCGCCCAAGCCGGATTCCAGTTGGCGGAATCCGATGTGATGGCGACATCGTCGATATAGTCCCGATAGCGGTTGTCGTAGAAACTCAGGCGCGCGCCACGGGCCGCGTCGCCCGCCTCGATCCCCAGTTCATAGCCGTGGCTGACCTCGGGCTTCAGGTCCGGATTGCCCACGCGCAGGTAGGTGCCCGGCGCGCCGTAGTTCAGATACAGCTGGGACGCCGAGGGCACCTTGTAGCCATAGCCGTACTTGGCGTAGAAGGACAGGTCTTCGCGCGGGGTGTATTTCGCCAGCAGGGACGGCGAAAAACGCTGGCCGCTGCTGTCCTGCAGCGCCGTCACGTTCGCATTGGGATTGGCCGCATAGTCGCCGCCGCTTTGCGGCGACTGGCGGTAGGCGTCGAAGCGCAGGGAGGGCGTCAGCGCATAGCGCCCCTGTGCCCACGAGATCTCGTCCTGGGCCCAGACCGACCACTGGTGGCCCTTCACTTCCGGCATGTCGGCCTGGTTGGTGTGCAGGAACGAGCATGTGGTGAAAGGAGGGGACACGGCCGGGCAAGCGTCATAACCCTGCGAATATTGCCGGTTTTCGTTGCGGACCCATTCCCCGCCCACCATCCAGTGATGCTGCAAGGCGCCGGACGCCAGATAGCCATCCCACTGCGACAGCAGGCCGACATCGGTTTCCCGGACCCGGTTGCTGCGGCCATACGGGCCTTTGGGTGTCGAAAGCCGGATCCCGTCCATGCCCCCTTCGTGGCGGCTGCGCTGCCAATACAGCTTGATGTCGCCATTCTGCACGGCGGACTTGGCGGCCTGCGCATGAAAGCCATAGGACAGCACCGCCCGCTGGCGCGTGTCCTTCTCGAAACCGTTGTTGCCGCCCGGCCCGTAGGTGCTCGTCCCTTGGTCGGACAGCTGCTCGCTGTCGCTGCTGCGATCGAACAGCTCGCCGCTCAGGCCCAGGCGGTGCTCGGCATTCAGGTCATGCTGCAGCTTGACCAGCAGGTTGCGCTGCGTGTAGTCCAGGGGGTTCGGCTTGTCGCGCGTCGCCCCCAGGCCGCCGGTCTCGCCCCAGTTCTTCAGTTCGTGGCCCCGGCGGAAACCCGCCTGCAGCAGCCAGCGGGTATCCCCCTGCCCCAGGCGGCCGGCCAGCGCCGCCGCCACGCCCTGACTGTCGTCGGCGCCATCGTAGCTGCCCTTGACCAGGGCGCCGAAATCCCGGCCCGAGGACAGCAGATCGTCGGGCGTCAGCGTGCGCAGGTCCAGATACCCGACCAGGGCGCCGGACTGGGCGCCGGCGGCACCGCGCACCAGATCGATGCTGGACAGGCTGTTGAAGTCGATGGTGTTCAAGCCGCCCTTCTCGCCCCGGGCGCCATCGTTCAGCCAGGGAATGCGGATGCCGTCCACCCGGGTCACGACGCGATCGCCATCCTGGCCGCGCACATTGATGCTGTTGGTCTCGCGACTGAAATTGACTCCCGGATCGCCCCGGCGGGCGAAATCTTCCCAGTTGTCGATGCCGCGCTGTTCCAGCGATTCCTTGGTGACGACCGAGGATCCGGGCGGCAGCGCTTCGTCGGACTGCCCTTCCACCCGCAGCGGGGACAGCGTCTGGACCTCCGGAGAAGCCTGCGGATCGGACTGCGTCTGTGCCAGACCGACCGGCGCAACCAGCGCCAGGCAGAGTCCCATGCCTATCGGCGTGCTACGTGCCATGCTCTTCCTTCCCATGCTTTGTTTAAATTTGAATGATTTTGAATTCGCAAATGATACGTGTTCTTATTTGCAATATCAACATTCGAAGCAAGGATAATCGAGGAAACATCCGCGGGATGCGCGGCGGCGCGCCATGAGAAACGGCCGGGGCCGCCCGTCAGGGCAGCCCCGGCCGTCGCCGGGATCGGATCAGGACCGGACCGGGATCAGTTCTTGGACTGGTCCACCAGCTTGTTGGCGGCGATCCACGGCATCATGGCGCGCAGCTTGGCACCGACCTGCTCGATCTGCGATTCCGCGTTCAGGCGGCGGCGCGAGGTCAGTTCGGGGGCGCCGGCGGCGTTTTCCAGGATGAAGTTCTTGGCGTAGACGCCGGACTGGATGTCGGCCAGGCACTGACGCATCGCGGCGCGCGTCTCGTCGGTCACCACGCGCGGGCCGGTGACGTATTCGCCGTATTCCGCGTTGTTGGAGATCGAGTAGTTCATGTTGGCGATGCCGCCTTCGTAGATCAGGTCCACGATCAGCTTCAGTTCGTGCAGGCACTCGAAATAGGCCATTTCCGGCGCGTAGCCCGCGTCGACCAGGGTCTGGAAGCCGGCCTTGATCAGTTCGACGGTGCCGCCGCACAGCACGGCCTGTTCGCCGAACAGGTCGGTTTCCGTTTCCTCGCGGAAATTGGTCTCGATGATGCCGGCGCGGCCGCCGCCGTTGGCCATGGCGTAGGACAGGGCCAGGTCGCGGGCCTTGCCCGACACATCCTGGTGCACGGCCACCAGATGCGGCACGCCGCCGCCCTGGGCGTAGGTGCTGCGCACGGTGTGGCCCGGGGCCTTGGGGGCGATCATGATGACGTCCACGTCGGCGCGCGGCACGACTTGGCCGTAGTGCACGTTGAAGCCGTGGGCGAAGGCCAGCGCGGCGCCCGCCTTCAGGTTGGCGGCGACTTCGCTGCGATAGACCTGGGCGATGTTCTCGTCGGGCAGCAGCATCATGACCAGATCGGCGCCCTTGACGGCCTCGGCGACTTCCTTGACGGCCAGGCCGGCGTTCTCGGCCTTCTTCCAGGAAGCGCCGCCCTTGCGCAGGCCGACGGTCACGTTGACGCCGGAATCATGCAGGTTCTGCGCGTGCGCGTGGCCCTGGGAGCCATAGCCGATGATGGCGACGGTCTTGCCCTTGATCAGGGACAGGTCGCAGTCTTTGTCGTAGAAAACTTTCATGTTGGATACTCCGATTTTTTAATTCTGGAAAGAGAGGTTAGTTACAGCCGGGGGCCCTTGTGGCAAGGCCCCCGCAGGGGTTAAGGCTTAGAGTTTCAGAACGCGTTCGCCGCGGCCCACGCCGGACACGCCGGTGCGGACGGTTTCAAGGATGGCGCTGCGGTCCAGCGCCCCGATGAAGGCGGCGATCTTGTCCTGCACCCCGGTCAGTTCGATGGTGTAGGTCTTGTCGGTGACGTCGATGATGCGTCCGCGGAAGATTTCCGCCATGCGCTTCATTTCCTCGCGCTCCTTGCCGACCGCGCGGACCTTGATCAGCATCAGTTCGCGTTCGACGTGGGGGCCTTCGGACAGGTCCACGACCTTGACCACGTCCACCAGGCGGTTCAGGTGCTTGGTGATCTGCTCGATGATCTCGTCGGAACCGATCGTGACGATGGTCATGCGCGACAGGGTAGCGTCTTCCGTCGGCGCGACGGTCAGCGTTTCGATGTTGTAGCCACGCGCCGAGAACAGCCCCACCACGCGCGACAGGGCGCCGGGTTCGTTTTCCAGCAGGATGGAAATCACGTGTTTCATGGTCTTATCCCCTCACAGATCCTCGGAACCCAGCAGCATCTCGGTCAGGCCGCGGCCTGCCTTCACCATGGGCCAGACGTTCTCGGTCTGATCGGTGATGAAATCCATGAACACCAGACGGTCCTTGTATTTCGTAAACGCCTCGCGCAGCGCGGGCTCGACGTCGGCGGGCTTGTCGATGCGCATGCCCACGTGGCCATAGCTTTCGACCAGCTTGACGAAGTCCGGCAGGGCATCGACGTACGATTCCGAATAGCGCGAACCGTATTCGATCTGCTGCCACTGGCGCACCATGCCCAGATAGCGGTTGTTCAGGCACAGGACCTTGGGCGTCAGGTGGTACTGCTTGCAGGTGGACAGTTCCTGGATGTTCATCTGGATCGAGCCCTCGCCGGTGATGACGGCGACGTCGCGGTCCGGATTGGCCATCTGCACCCCCATGGCGTAGGGCAGGCCCACGCCCATGGTGCCCAGGCCGCCGGAATTGATCCAGCGGCGCGGTTCCGGGAAGGGGTAATACTGGGCCGCCCACATCTGGTGCTGGCCCACGTCGGACGCGACGAAGGCCTGGCCGCGCGTGATTTCCCACAGCTTCTGGACCACGAACTGCGGCTTGATCACCGTGTCGGAATTGTCAAAGTCCAGGCACTTGCGGCCGCGCCAGGTGTCGATCTGCTTCCACCAGGCGTCCAGGCGCTGTTCGGTCAGGCCCTGTTCGGCCATCGACTGGGCGTACAGGCCGATCAAGTCCTGCAGGACTTCCTTGACGTCGCCCACGATGGGCACGTCCACCCGCACCCGCTTGGAGATCGAGGACGGGTCGATGTCGACGTGCACGATCTTGCGCGGCACCTGGGCGAAATGCTTGGGATTGCCGATGACGCGGTCGTCGAAGCGCGCGCCGATGCCGATCAGCACGTCGCAGTTCTGCATCGCCATGTTGGCTTCGTAGGTGCCGTGCATGCCGGGCATGCCGACGAAGCGCTCGTCCGTGCCCGGATAGGCGCCCAGGCCCATCAGGGTCGTGGTGCAGGGCGCGCCGGTCAGGCGGACCAGCTTGCGCAGTTCGTCGGCGGCGTCGGCCAGCACGACCCCGCCGCCGGCGTAGATCATCGGCCGCTCGGCGGCCAGCAGCATCTGCACGGCCTTCTTGATCTGGCCCTGGTGCCCCTTGGTGACCGGCGCGTAGGAACGCAGCTGGACCGGGGCGCGCGGCGGCGTGTATTTGCACATGGCCACGGAGACATCCTTGGGGATGTCCACCAGCACCGGGCCGGGACGGCCGGAACGCGCGATGTAGAAGGCGCGGCGCATGGTGTCGGCCAGATCCTTGACGTCGCGCACCAGGAAGTTGTGCTTGACGCAGGGCCGGGTGATGCCGACCGTGTCGCATTCCTGGAAGGCATCCTGGCCGATGGCGTGCGTGGGCACCTGGCCGCTGAGGATGACCATGGGGATCGAGTCCATGTAGGCCGTGGCGATGCCGGTGACGGCATTGGTCACGCCCGGCCCGCTGGTCACCAGGCAGACGCCGGTTTTCTGGGAGGATCGGGAATACGCGTCGGCGGCGTGGACGGCCGCCTGTTCGTGCCGCACGAGCACGTGCTGGAATTTGTCCTGCTTGTAGATCGCGTCGTAGATGTAGAGGACCGCCCCGCCGGGGTAGCCAAACACATGGTCTACGCCTTCCTCGATCAGACAACGCACGACGATGTCGGCGCCATTGAGTTCCATGATGATTCCTTTCTTGACCTGTATCGAGCACCAAGCGGCCTTTCGGCGGCCCGGGCCAGTCCCGGCGATCCGTCACATGATCCGACGCTGGGCGATTCACGGAATCGCTTTGCCCGGACACCTGGCGGTACCAGTCTGTACCCCTTGACACTGGACACTCGCGCACTGAGGCGCAATGTGGTGGAAATGGACGCCCCGGACCGCGCTTGTGGCACATCCTGGGACATGAATGGAAGACGAAAAAAACCGGGTGTGTGACCCGGGTGCGTTCGCCACATCGGACAGCCGCGTTGGGGCTGGCCGAAGGGCTAATTTACCGCGTTGCAACATCGACCGCAACTCAGGCGTCGTCAGGCGTCGTCGAGCAGGCCGTGCTCGACGGCATAGACCGCCACCTGGACCCGGCTGCTCAGATCGAGCTTCTTCAGAATGTTCTGGACGTGGATCTTGACCGTGCTTTCGGACAGGTCCAGGTGGCGGGCGATGAGCTTGTTGCTTTCGCCGCGCGCCAGGCACTGGACGATCTCGCGTTCGCGCGGCGTCAGGCGATCCCGCTGTCCCCCGCCGCCGGGCGCCGGATCGGACCGGCGCCGGAACTGCTCGATCAGCTTGCCGGTCATTTCCTCGGCGATGGTGGCTTCGCCCGCCACGACCTTGTGGATGGCGGCCACCAGGGCATCGCCATCGACGTTCTTCAGCAGGTAGCCGCTGGCCCCGGCCTGAAGCGCCTGGCCCAGGTCCTCGGCGTCCTCGGACACGGTCAGCACCAGCACGGCGCAGTCGGGCACGTCCTGGACCAGCAGTTGCAAGGTTTCCAGCCCGGACAGGCCGGGCATGTTCAGATCCAGCAGGATCACGTCGGGCGCCAGTTCGCGGGCCCGCTTGATGCCCTCCAGGCCGTCGGCGGCCTCGCCGACGATCTCGAAATCGGGATACCGCTGCAGCAGCAGGCGGATGCCGGTGCGAAACAGCGTGTGGTCGTCGACCAGCAGGATTCTGATCATGTGTTCTCGTTCCGAAGCGCGTCCGCGCCCGCGCGCGGTTTCATCCGGCGGACCGGCGCGGTCCGCCGGCCGGCAGCTCCAGCACGATCGAGACCCCCTGCCCGGGCGCGGTCGAGACCGTCAGGGTGGCGCCCATGCGCCGCGCGCGTTCCTGCATGATGCGGCGGCCGAAATGTCCTTCGGGCCGATCGGCGAGGCTTCCGGGATCATAGCCGATCCCGTCGTCCGTGATCTCCATGCGGAAACGGGTGCGGTTGCTCAGGTGGATGTCGACCTTGCCGGCCTCGGCATGCTTGCGCACGTTGGAGAGGGCCTCCTGGAGGATGAACAGGGCTTCCAGCTGCTGTTCCCGCGTCAGGGGCGTCCCGCCCATCAGCCCATCGGAACGCAGCGAGACCTCGACGCCGGTCTGGCGGCGGAACCGCGCCACGGCTTCTTCCGCCGCGTGCAGCAGCCCGCCCTCGCCCAGCTGGGTCCGGAAGTTGTTCAGCAGCTCGCGCACGTCCTGGTAGCTTTCGTCCACCCCGGTGCGCAACAAGGGCACAATCTCGCGGATCTCGTCCAGGTCGGCGCGGTCGGCGGCGCGATCCAGCAACTGCAGTTGCAGATTGAGAAAATTCAGGCCCTGGGCGATGCTGTCATGCAGCCCCTGCGCCATGAGATTGCGTTCCTGCTCCATGGCCAGCTGGCGCGCCTGGCCGCTCAGGCGCCGGTTTTCCACGGCCACCCCCAGATGCAGGCCCAGGGTTTCCAGCAGATGGTTCTGGTCCGCGCCCAGCGCATGCGGTTCGAGGAAGTACAGGGTGAATTCGCCCAATACGTCTTCCTGGGTATGGATCCGGAACGCGGCCGACGACGGGTACCGGACCGCGTCCCTGGAGCCGGCGGTGATGGCAATCCGCGCCCGGTCGCCCATGGAGCCGCGCAGGCTGATCGCCGCGCCGTCGGCGCCGAAGCGCCGGATCACCCGGTCCAGGAACCCCCGGCAGACCGCCTCGATGTCGTTGGGCCGGTTCAGGAAGGCCGCCATGTCGTAGAGCGCGGACAGGACTTCGTTCCGGCTGGCAAGCTGGGCGGTCTTTTCGGCCACCCTCGCCTCCAGGTCGGTGTAGAGGCCCTGGAGCTCGTCGGCCATGCGGTTGAACCCGCGGGCCAGCACCCCGAACTCGTCGCGCCGGTCCACCGGCAGGCGGACGCCGAACTCCCGCAGCGCCATGCGCTGCAGGCCGCCCTGCAGGCGGCGCACGGGATAGATGATCCACAGGTACAGCAGATACACCAGGGCGAGCGTCCCGATGCAGGCCATGACGATCAGCAGGCCCTGGGAAAATCTCAGGCGGCTGGTCTTGCGGGCGCTGTCGTCCTCGATCATGCGCACCAGGCGGTCGGCCTGGGCGACGAAGACCGGCAGAAGATCCAGGTAGACGCCCGCCGACTCGCCCGCGCGGACCGCCCGGGCGGCGGGCACCAGCCGTTCTCCCCAGAGCGACATGACCCGATCCATCTGCTCCTGGATCCGGGGATCGTGCGGCAGCGCCAGGGGCCGGGCCGCGTCGCCCTGGCGGATATGGTCCAGGATCCACGTCTGGGTCGAGAGCAGGTCATCCAGCCGCGCGGGATCGGCGCCATCGCCGGTGCCCGGATGCAACAGGGCGATGGCCACTTGATTGGCCCGCATCCGCAGGCTGCCGGTATCGTTGATCGCCGCGCCGGCGCCCTCCTGTTGCCAGGACAGCCACAGCGTCCAGCCGATCATGCCCAATACGATCGCGAACACCGCCACGGAAGTGGCGATGATGCGGGTCGACAGCCGATAGCGCAGCGCCGGCGAATCCAGATACAGGGGGTTCGGATGGTCCATATGGGGCGGGAAGCATCGGCCTGCGGCCGGAAATGGCGGAATGCGCGCCGCGGCCGGATCAGTATAGCGGCAGCGCGGCGGGCGCCCGCGCCAAGGCTGCGGGGTTCAGCCAGATCGGATCCGGGCATTCCGCCCGCGCGGAATCCGGGGCGGGCTCGGACAGGCACAAGGGCAGGAAGGCGTCCGCCTGCGAGGAATAGACTTCGAGTTCGCCGCGCGCCATGTCGAAATGCCAGCCATGGATCGACAGCGCGCCCTGCGCCTGCCGCTCGCACACGCAGGCGAAGCTTTCGAGATTGCGCAGCGAGACCCGGATGGCGGCTTGCTCGCAAGCCCGGCAGCGCCGGGACAGCGCGGCGTGCGGCATCCGGACCATGACTTCGCGGCGCGCCTCGTCGGCCACGGACACCCAGCGCCCCACCACGCCCGCCTCGGCCTGCGTGCTCAGGGACTGCTCCATCAAGGCCCGGATGCCGCCGCACTGGCTATGCCCCAGGACGATGATGCGCTCGACGGCAAGCTGCTCGACCGCGAACTGGATGGCCGCCAGCACCCCCTGGTGGCTTTCGCCCCGGCCATACGGCGGGACGAGATTGGCGACATTGCGCACGACGAAGAGTTCGCCCGGTTCGCACCCGAGCATCAGGGCCGGATCCACCCGGGAATCGCAGCAGGTGATCACCAGCGTGGCCGGCCGCTGGCCTTCGCACAGGCTCTGGTACAGGGTGGGGTCTTCCTGGTAATAGCGCCGGCGGAACGCCTTGAAGCCGCCCAGAAGCCGTTGGATGTCGTGCATGGCTGCTCTCCTTGTCGGTCCCGCCGGCGGGGCGGGATCCGGTCATGTGAAGTCAGGAACGCGGGGTCAGGCCGGACCGGCGGCCAGCTTCGGGGCCCGGGACTGCGCTTCGGACTGCTCCGCGTTGCGGAAGCTGTAGTGCATCCAGACGAGGGAGACGCAGACCGTGCCGTACATCAGCATGAAGCAGCTGGAATTGACGCCCGTGAAATCCAGCAGCGCGCCGAACAGGATCGGCAGGATGAAGCCGCCCAGCCCTCCGGCCAGGCCCACGATCCCGGACACCGCGCCGATGTTGCCGTCGTAGTCGTTGGAGATGAACTTGAACACGGAGGCCTTGCCGATCGCCAACGCGATCCCCACGCCGAACATCAGGATGGTGAACATCGTCGGGCTGAGCGCCAGGTGGAAGGACAGCGGTCCGGAGGCGGTCTGGATCGTGAAATCGGTCTTCGGATAGCTGAGGATGAAGAACGCGACCCAGGCCACCCACATCACCCACCAGGTCGTGCGATAGGCGCCGAAACGGTCGGAGATCCAGCCGCCCAGGGCGCGCAGCACCCCGCCCGGCAGCGAGAAGCAGGCCGCGAGGAAGGCCGCCGTGCTCATGCTGAAGCCGTACTCGTCGACGTAGTAGTGGACCATCCAGAGCGACAGGCCGACGTAGCCGCCGAACACCACCGAGTAGTACTGGCTGTAGCGCCAGACCCGGGGATCACGCAGCAGTTGCAGCTGGGCGCGGAAGCCGGTGCTGGAGGCGGCCTGCAAGTGCGCCGGATCGGTGGCCGTGAACATCCAGAACACGATGGCGGTGATCAGCAGCCCGGCCGCGTAGACGTGAGGCACGATGGTCCAGGCGCCGCCGGCGGCCACGATCAGCGCCGGCGCCACGAACTTCGTGAGCGCCGTACCCGCGTTGCCGGCGCCGAACACACCCATGGCGAAACCCTGCCGGTCGCGCTTGAACCAGCGCGCCACGTACGGCGTGCCCACCGAAAACGAGCCGCCCACCAGACCGACGAACAGCGACAGGACCAGGAACTGCCAGTACTGGGTAGCGTAGGCCATGAGCCAGATCGGCACCACCGCCACGATCATGGTCAGGAAGAACACAATGCGCCCGCCGTAGCGGTCGGTCCAGATGCCCAGCGGCACCCGCACCAGCGAACCGGACAGCACCGGCATGGCCACCAGCAGGCCGAATTCGGTTTCGGTCAGGCCTAGCTGGTTCTTGATGGGGATGCCGAGCACGGCGAACATCATCCAGACGGCGAAACAGATGGTGAACGCGAAGGTGCTGGCGACCAGCACGGACAGGGCTTTTCGGGAAGATGGAGTGGTCATGGCTAGGGCCTTCTTGAGCGGGAAATCCGCATGATGAAAGCATACGTAATCCGTGCTTTCCCGCATATCGGCCTCATGACCTGCCCCGGCCTGCCAGAGTAACTAGATACTCCGGCCAGGTGTTCTCTATACTTCCGCTCACCACCCCGTCATCGGATGCCGGCCGCATGATCTCGTCCACTTCGCAGCTGCAGCGTTTTTTCTACAGCCATTATTTCTTCGGCGGACTGCGCCAGGCCACGGGCGTCCTGCTGCCGGCCCTGGTGCTGTCGGGCGTCCTCGGCTGGCACGCCGCCGGCTTCGTCGCGGCGGTCGGCGCCGCCTGCGTGGCGATCCTGGACCAGCCCGGCGGCCCTCGGCGCTACGGCATCAACGGCATGTTCGCGGCCCTGTGCCTGGGCTCGGCCACCACGGCGCTGACCGGCCTGGCCTCCAGCCACATCCTGGCCATCTGGCTGGTGGTGCCCGCCCTGTGCTTCGGCTTTTCCATGCTGACGGTCTACGGCAAGCACGGCGGCCTGCTGGGCTTCGCCTGCCTGCTGATCATGACCCTGACCCTGCGCACGCCGCTGACGCCGGCCGACGTGCTGCAGCACACGCTGACCTCGTTCCTGGGCGGCGCCTTCTACCTGCTCTACAGCGCCGCCGCCCACCGGCTGCTGTGGCACCGCGAGGAACAGCAGGCCCTGTCCGTGGCGCTGTTCGCCACGGCCGACTACATCGCCACGCGGGCCCGCTTCTACGACATCCACCAGGATCTGGACGACAGCTACCGCAAGCTGATCCGCCGCCAGGCCCTCATGACCGAGGCCCACCAGGCCGCCCGCGACATGGTGCTGCGCGAACAGCCGTGCGGTACGGCCTCCCGCGCCGACCGCCTGCGCCAGGGGCTGCTGAACCTGTTCGTCGACATGATCAATCTGCTCGACAGCATGGTGGCCACCCACACGGACTACGCCACCCTGCGGCGCGCGCTGCCCGACAGCGACATCCTGCTGTTCGTGCGCGACGGATCAGCGCCGGCGCCACGAACTTCGTGAGCGCCGTACCCGCGTTGCCGGCGCCG
>CBFGXR010000004.1:0-17929 GCA_965652675.1 uncultured Castellaniella sp. | reverse complement strand
GACTTCGTCCATCAGGTGCAGCGTGCCGCGCGCGTCCAGGCCGAACTCGAACTTGGTGTCGGCGATCAGGATGCCCTGGCCGCGCGCGTATTCGGCGGCCTCGGCGTACAGGGCCAGCGTGACGCGGCGCAGTTCGGCCGCGAGATCGGCGCCCACCTGGGCCACGACGTAGTTGAAATCGACATTTTCGTCGTGCTGGCCGAATTCGGCCTTGGCCGCCGGCGTGAAGATCGGTTCCGGCAGGCGTTCGGCCTGGCGCAGCCCCGGCGGCAGGGCGATGCCGCAGACGGCGCCGCTGGCCTGGTAGTCCTTCCAGCCCGAGCCGATCAGGTAGCCGCGCGCGACGGCTTCGACCAGGATCGGTTCCAGGCGCTTGACCACCATGGCGCGCCCGGCCACCTGATCGCGTTCGCCGGGGGCGACCACGTCTTCCGGGGCGATGCCGGTGGCGTGCGTGGGAATCAGATGCCCCAGGCGCTTCAGCCAGAATTCGGTCAAGGCCGTCAGGACCTGGCCCTTGCCGGGAATGGGATCGTCGAGGATCACGTCGAAGGCCGAGATCCGGTCGGTGGCGACGATGAGCAGTTTGTCTTCGCCCACGGCGTACATGTCGCGGACCTTGCCGCGCCCCAGCAGGGGCAGCGACTGGATAGAGGATTGGAGCAGGGCCTTCATGCCGGTTTATTTCACCAGTTGCTTGAGTTCGCCCGAGGCGTAGCGCGCCGCCATGTCGGACAGCGGGATCGCCTTGATCTTGGACGCATTGCCAGCGGTGCCGAACTGCTCGTAGCGCGCCAGGCAGACCTGCTTCGCGGCCTCGCGGGCCGGCTTCAGGTATTCGCGCGGATCGAACTTGCCGGGGTTTTCCGCCAGGAAGCGGCGGATGGCGCCGGTCATGGCCAGGCGGATGTCGGTGTCGATGTTGACCTTGCGCACGCCGAACTTGATGGCTTCCTGGAGTTCTTCGACGGGCACGCCGTAGGTTTCCTTCATGTCGCCGCCGAACTGGCGGATTTCGGCCAGCAGTTCCTGGGGCACGCTGGAACTGCCGTGCATCACCAGGTGGGTGTTGGACAGGCGGGCGTGGATTTCCTTGATCCGCTGTACCGACAGGATGTCGCCGGTGGGCTTGCGCGTGAACTTGTAGGCGCCGTGGCTGGTGCCCACCGCGATGGCCAGGGCGTCCAGCTGGGAACGCTTGACGAAGTCGGCGGCCTGCTCGGGATCGGTCAGCAGCTGTTCGCGGGTCATGGTGCCTTCCGCGCCGTGGCCGTCTTCCTTGTCGCCCTTCATGGTTTCCAGGGAACCCAGGCAGCCCAGTTCGCCTTCGACGGTGATGCCCAGCTTGTGCGCCATGGCGACGACCTGCTGGGTGACGTCCAGGTTGTATTCGTAGGAGGCGATGGTCTTGCCGTCGGCCATCAGCGAGCCGTCCATCATGACGCTGGAGAAGCCCAGTTCGATGGCGCCCCGGCACACGTCGGGCGACTGGCCGTGGTCCTGGTGCATGACCACGGGAATGTGTGGGTAGGACTCGACCGCGGCCTGGATCAGGTATTTCAGGAAGCCCTCGCCCGCGTATTTGCGCGCGCCGGCCGACGCCTGCATGATCACGGGGCTGTCGGTCTGGGCCGCGGCTTCCATGATGGCCTGGACCTGTTCCAGGTTGTTGACGTTGAACGCGGGGATCCCGTAGCCGTGCTCGGCCGCGTGATCGAGGAGCTGACGCATGGAAACCAGGGCCATGGCTGGACCTCCAGAAAGAATGGAATGGTGGAAAAAGCGGATTCCGGGATTTTAAGGCGGAACGGGAATCGATGCTGGCCGTCCGGTGCCGGACCCGGGACCCTGCCGCACGCGGCGCGCCCGGCCGGCACCCGCGGGAATCAGGCGGCCGGACGGCGCGCGGACTTCGGCCGGAACGCCCGGACGACCTCGTCTCGGGTTTCGACGTAGGGGCCGCCGATCAGGTCCAGGCAATAGGGTACGGCCGCGAAGATGCCGGGCACCAGGACGGCGCCGTCCTCGCCCCGCAGGCCTTCCAGCGTTTCCCGGATGGCCTTGGGCTGGCCGGGCAGATTGATGATCAGGGCCGCGTGGTTCGGCAGTTCGCGGATCACCGCCACCTGGCGCGACAGGATGGCCGTGGGCACGAATTTCAGGCTGACCTGGCGCATCTGTTCGCCGAACCCGGGCATTTCACGCGTCGCCACGTCCAGCGTGGCCTCGGGCGTCACGTCGCGCCGCGCCGGGCCGGTCCCGCCGGTGGTCAGCACCAGGTCGCAGCGCGCCTCGTCCACCAGTTCGCGCAGGACGGCGGCGATGCCGGCCCGCTCGTCCGGGATCAGCCGGGAGACCACTTGCGGCGGCCGCGTCAGTGCGGACGCCAGCCAGTCCCGCAGGGCGGGGATGCCCTGGTCCTGGTAGACGCCGGACGAGGCCCGGTCGGACACGGACACCAGGCCCACGATCAGTTCGTCGGGGTGGCCGCGGCGCAGGGGAAAGGAATCGCTCATGGGATAGACTGTGCGGATGTCGGAATACGGACATTCTATTCGGTGCGGCCCCGGCGAGGATCCCGCGCGGGCGAACGCCCTGCTGCTGGTCGGCGGCGACCTGTGCGTCCGCGCGGCCGACGTCCTGGATCCACAGGACTGGACCTGCGCCGGCCTGCGCCGGCGGGCCATGGACGCCTCACCCGGCGCCCGGATCCGCTGGCTGCGGGCCGACCTGGGCGACCCCGAGGCCCTGGCCAAGGCGCTGGCGGGCACCGCTATCACCCATCTCCTCTACGCCCCCGCGCCCGACGCCCGCACGCCCGAGGCCTATGCCCGCGCCTATCCCCTGGGCCTGCGCGCGCTGCTGGACGCCCTGCCCGACCCCGGCGCCTTGCGGCGCTGCGTACTGGTCGATTCGACAGCCGTCTGGGGACCGTCCACAAGCGACGACCGGGTCACCGAGGACACGCCGCCCGCGCCGGCGGATTTTCGCGGCGCGGCGATGCTGGAGGCCGAGATCCTGCTGCACGACCGGCTGCCCGGATGCGGCACGGCCCTGCGCCTGTCGGGCCTGTACGGCCCCGGACGGCTGCGCCTGGCGGACGGCCTGCGCGCCGGGCGGATCGCCGCGCCGGACGGCCCGGGCCACTGGGCCAACCGGATCCACGTCGACGACGCGGCCCGCGCCTGCGCCCATCTGCTGACCCTGGCCGACCCCCTGCCCCGCTACATCGGCACCGACGACCATCCGCTGCCCACGGCGGACCTGTACGACGCGCTGGCGCGGATGGCGGGCGGACCGCGCCCCGTCCGGGAAAGCCGTCCGCCCGACGGCAAGCGCCTGTCGAACGCGCGGCTGCGGGCCAGCGGCTGGACGCCCGCCTGGCCCGACATGCTCGAGGGCTACGCGGCCTGCCTGGCCGCCGCGCGCCCTTGAGCCGCCCCGGGCCACCGCGTACACTGCCTCGCATGACGCACACGCCCCCCCACCTCGAACTGAGCACCACACTGAGCCTGCGCAGCGGCGACCAGAGCTGGGGCACGGAACGGCGCATGGCCCTGCTGGCCGCCATCGGCACCGAAGGCTCGATCAGCGCGGCGGCGCGCAAAGTCGGACTGAGCTACAAGGCGGCCTGGGACGCGGTGGACATGATGAACAGCCTGGCCGGCGACCTGCTGGTCGAACGCGTCACTGGCGGCAAGCGCGGCGGCGGGGCGCACCTGACCGGCCGGGCGCGCGAACTCATCGCCTGGTACCAGGCGGCCCAGGCGGAACACCAGCGCTTCATGGAAGCCCTGTCGCGCTTCGGCCCCGACGGCACCCGGCACATGGACCTGCTGCACAGCATGGCGCTGCAGACCTCGGCCCGAAACCGCTACGAAGGCGTCATCGGCGCCATCGAATCCGGCCGCATCAACGACCGCATCCGCCTGGATCTGGGCGAAGACGTTTTCCTGACCGCCACGCTGACCCACGCCAGCACCGAACGGCTGGGCCTGACCGAAGGCCGGCGCGCACTGGCCTTTCTGAAGGCCCAGGCGGTGCGCATCCGGCCGCAGGCGACCGGGAACGCGGACTCGAACCTGTGGACCGGTCTCATCGACCATCGGACGGACGACGGCTCGCTGGCGGAAATCAGCCTGGACATCAACGCCAAGATCCGCATCACGGGGCTGGCCGCCGCCGGCGCTCCGCGGGGCGGCCTGCTGGTCGGCACCACGGCCATGGCCTGCTTCCAGGCCACCGACGTGCTGATCGGCACGCTGGACTAGGACCTAGACCCGCTCGCCCACGCCCTGGATTTCTCCGTGGGCGATATGGAAGACCTCGTCCGCCAGGGCTTCGACATCGGCCTGATCATGCGTGATCAGCACCGTCGGGATGTCGATGTCGCGCTGCAATTGCGCCAGTTCTTCCCGCATGCGCACCCGCAGTCCGGCATCCAGGGCCGACAGCGGTTCATCCAGCAGCAGCAGCCCCGGATCGGTGGACAGCGCGCGCGCCAGGGCCACGCGCTGGCGCTGCCCGCCGGACAATTCGGCGGGGTAGCGATCCAGCAGCCCGTCCAGGCCGAAGGCCCGCACCCAGCGCAGCGCCCGTTCCGGCAGCGCGCGGCGGCCGTGCAGGTTCAGCCACCCCCGCCGCAGGCCGAAGCCGACGTTCTGGCGCACCGTCAGGTGGGGAAACAGCGCATAGTCCTGGAACAGATAGGCCAGCCGCCGCGCGCGCGGCGGCACGTCCACGCCGGCCTCGGCGTCGAACAGGACCCGGCCGGCGACCTCGATGCGGCCCCGGTCGGGGCGCAACAGCCCGGCGATGGCCTGCATCGTCAGGCTCTTGCCCGAACCCGAAGGCCCGAACAGCGCCACGCGCCGGGCGTCGGTGCGCCAGCACGGCCGCAGCAGGAATCCGTCATCGCCGCCGACGCGGCATTCGATATCGACCGACAGGCTCATGACACGCTCCGCCGCCCGGGCTGCCGGCCGCGCCCGCTGGGCATCAGCCAGGACGCCAGGCACAGGATCGCGACGCAGGTCGCCGATGTGACCAGCACCAGGATGTTGGCCGTGTCGTCGTTGCCGGCCTGGACGGCCTCGTAGATGGCGATCGACAGGGTCTGCGTGCGGCCCGGGATGTTGCCGGCCACCATCAGCGTGGCGCCGAATTCCCCCAGCGCACGCGCGAACGCCAGCAGCACCCCGGCCAGGATGCCGCGCATCGCCAGCGGCAGGCTGACGCGGAAGAAGACGGCGGCGGGCGACACTCCCAGCACGGCGGCGGCCTGTTCCAGGCGGTGGTCCACGTC
Source organism: uncultured Castellaniella sp. (assembly GCA_965652675.1). Lineage (GTDB taxonomy): Bacteria > Pseudomonadota > Gammaproteobacteria > Burkholderiales > Burkholderiaceae_B > Castellaniella. Next base: position 12,624 of record CBFGXR010000004.1, on the reverse strand, counting down.
CAGGAAGGCCGCGCGGGCGGCCTTCAGCACCATCGGGAACGCCACCACGGCGGCGGCCACCACCGCGCCCTGCCAGGTGAAGACCAGTTCGATGCCGTGCGACTGCAGCCATTCGCCCAGCCAGCCGCGCCGGCCGAACAGCACCAGCAAGTAATAGCCGGTCACCGTGGGGGGCAGCACCATGGGCAGGGTCAGGCACGCATCGACCACGTCGCACCAGCGCGAGGTCCAGCGCGACAGCCCCCAGGCGATGGCGATCCCGCCCGCCGTCGCCAGCAAGGTCGCCCAGCCGGCGACCTTGAGCGACAGCAGCAGCGGGACCCAGATGCCGCTCATCGGATCAGGGCTTGACGAAGCCGTAGCGCGACAGCACCGCCTGGCCGTCGGCCGACAACAGGAACTTCAGAAAATCGGCGGCCTCCGGCGCGCGGCCGTCGCGTTGCACCAATGCGATCGGATAGGACACCGGCGTGGGCGTTTCGACCGCCTGGACGACCTTGACCTTGTCCTTCATGATCGCGGCGTCGGTGGCATAGACGAAACCGGCGTCGACCTCGCCGCGTTCCACGTAGCTGAGCACCTGGCGCACGTTCTGGCCCAGGATTTCATGCGCCTTGACCGTGTCCCAGGCGCCGGCCTTTTCCAGGGCGGCCTGGGTGTAGCGGCCCACCGGCACGGATTCCGGGTTGCCCAGGGCGATGCGCGTCACACCCGGTTTCTTCAGATCGGCCAGCGAGGCGATTCCGCGGGGGTTGTCGGCCGGCACCACCAGCACGACCTCGTTGCGGGCGAAGTTCACCCGGGTCGCGGGATCCACGGCCTTGGCGGCCACGGCCTTGTCCATGGCCTTCTGGTCGGCCGAGGCGAACACGTCGGCCGGCGCGCCTTCGGTGATCTGGCGCAGCACCACGTCCGACGAACCGAAGGTCGTCAGCACTTTCGTGCCCGGGTGGGCGGTTTCGTACTGCGTCGCCAGCTCCTTGAACGCATTGGTCAGGCTGGCGGCCGCCGACACCAGGACTTCGCCGGCGACGGCCGGCATCACCACGCAGGTCAGGGCGCACGCGGCCACCCAGGTACGGATTTTCATGCAGGACTCCTTGGTTTCGATCTCTGTTTCGAGCATGGACCGCCCGGCCCCACGGTTCATGGGACGCGCCCGGCGGACAGGACACCCATCGTAATATATATAGGTATATTCCGCCATTCCGATCACGTGATGATTGATATTGGACAAGCGCGGGGTCCGGTCCGCTCGCGCGTCCGGAACGCGCCGGCCGGTCCCGCATCGGACACCCGAACGGCCGCCCGTCCCGCCCCGGACGGGTAAAATCCCCGCATGCCCATGACGGACGCCCCAGCGGACAGGGCGCAGCCCTCCCCCTTCCCGACGATCGACACTTTCCTGGATGCCCTGTGGCTGGAGGACGGTCTGGCGGACAACACCCTGGCCGCCTACCGGCGCGACCTGTGCGCCTTCGGCGGCTGGCTGCGCGCCGAACACGGCCGCCCGCCCGAATCCGCGCTGCGCGAGGACATCCAGGCCTGGCTGGCGGCCCAGCACCGGCAGACCAAGGCCAGCACGGCCAACCGCCGCCTGGCCGCCCTGCGGCGGTTTTTCCTGTGGGCGCTGCGGCGCGGCCTGTGCACAGAAGACCCCTGCCTGGGCCTGCGCAGCGCCCGCCAGCCGGCCCGCTTCCCCAAGACCCTGTCCGAGGCCCAGGTCGAGGCGCTGCTGGCCGCGCCGGACGTCGGCGCCACCCTGGGCCTGCGCGACCGCGCCATGCTGGAGACCCTGTACGCCACCGGCCTGCGGGTCAGCGAACTGGTCGGCCTGGCCGTCCAGGACCTGAGCCTGAGCGACGGCGTGGTGCGCGTCGTCATGGGCAAGGGCGGCAAGGACCGCCTGGTCCCCCTGGGCGCCGAGGCCCTGCACTGGATCGAACGCCACCTGCGCGAAAGCCGGCCCGCCATCCTGGGCGCGCGTCCCTGCGACGCCCTGTTCGTCACCACCCGGGGGGCCGCCATGACGCGTCAGGCCTTCTGGCTGCTGATCCGCAAATACGCCCTGCAGGCCGACATCCGCGTGCCCCTGTCGCCCCACGTCCTGCGCCACGCCTTCGCCACCCACCTGCTGAACCACGGCGCCGACCTGCGCGTCGTGCAGATGCTGCTGGGCCACGCGGACATTTCCACCACCCAGATCTACACCCACGTCGCCCGCGAACGGCTCAAGACCCTGCACGCGCAGCACCATCCGCGCGCATGAGAGGCGTGGCATTTCCATCCCATCCCCTCACTGAAACGCGACTCAGGACCCTATGATGCGGAGACATTGTTCCTTGCATTGACGCACAATGGTATTGTGCATAATATAGGTAACCAGGATGGCCGTCGAATTCCGCGATACGTGGCTGGAGGCTTTCTATGAAAACGACTCGGGGCACCGAAGGATCCCGGACGCGATCCGCGGCGCCTTGTTCAGAAAACTGCAGATTCTGGACGCGGCCACCCAGGAAAACGACCTCAAGACGCCACCAGGGAACCGTTTCGAACATCTCCACGGCAAATTGGCCGGATGGTGCTCGATCCGCATCAACCAGCGGCACAGACTGATTTTCAGATGGATCGACGGTACCGCGACCGACACCTATCTCGACGACCACACCTACCAGGCCTGAAAGGAACCGGCATGCGAAACACGACACGGCGCCCCGTCACGGTTGGCCAGATGCTGACCGACGAATTCCTGGCCCCCCTGGGTATCGGGCTGAACACGCTGGCCGATGCCATGGGCGTGCATCGCAACTCGCTGAGCCGGATCGTGCACGACAAAGGCGCCCTGACGGCGCCCATGGCCATCAAGCTCGCGGCGGCGCTGGGCAATACGCCCGAATTCTGGCTCAACATCCAGCATGCCGTCGAACTCTGGGACGTCCGCCACCGCGCCTACGAGCGCGAGGCGCAGAACGTCAAACCGATCATCACACCGACCACCCGACGGACACCGGCGCTCCACCACGCAGGCTGAACGGACCTCAGCAGACTCTTCCTCATGTCCAAGACCAAGCACACCTCGGAAACCCCCGCCACCCACTGGCTTCGGCAGCAGAAGATCCCCTTCGGCGAACATCCCTACGACTACGTCGACCACGGCGGCGCGCGCGAGGCCGCGCGCCAGCTGGACGTACCCCTGCGCCAGGTCGCCAAGACCCTCATCATGGAAGACGAGCAGGCCCGGCCGCTGGTCGTGCTGATGCACGGCGACTGCGAGGTATCCACCAAGAACCTGGCCCGCCAGACCGGGGCCAAGAAGATCGCCCCCTGCGCGCCGGAAACGGCGCAGCGCCATTCGGGCTACCAGGTGGGCGGCACTTCGCCGTTCGCCACGCGCAAGCGCATGCCCGTCTGGATCGAGGCCGGCCTGCTGGACTACGACACGGTATACCTGAACGGCGGACGGCGGGGCTATCTGATCAGCGTGGCGTCCAGCGTACTGACCGGCGCGCTGGGCGCGAAGCCCGTGTCGGTGGCGCTGGGAGATGAATAATCTGGCGTCTCCTGCAGGAATCGAACCTGCAATCTTCCCTTAGGAGGGGAAAGTTATATCCATTTAACTAAGGAGACGGGGCGTGCCCGGCAAACGCGGCCACGACGGCCGGGCGCCGGCACGGAATCGGTCGGAAGCCCCAGGGCGGGGCCGGCCGATTCGACGTGAACCCGTGATTATATAGTCTACGACCCGGCCGCCAAGTCCACCACCGCGCCGATCTCGCGGGCGGTTTCCTGGACGGCCGCCAGCAGGCGGCGGGCCCCCGGACTGTCGGCCTGGGCGGCCAGCAGATTGCCCGACACGCGGATGTATTCGGGCCGGATCTCATGCAGGTACAGCAGCGCCTCGGGCTGTTCGGCGAAACGCCGCAGGCCCAGGCGCACACCGTGTTCACGCAGCATCGCGGCGAACGCCACCACCGGCACGCGGTGCGCCACCAGTCCGTAGGAATCCAGGTCCATCAGCAGACGGGCGCTCTGGTCGGGCATCTCGGCCAGCAGGGTGGCGACCTGTCCGCGGAAATCCTCCTGCAGGATCGAAGCCAGCGACACGCGCAGCACCAGATCCCCGGGGTGCGTGCGCAGCCACCCCAGCCCCAGGCTCACGGCCTGGACGTCGCAGGCCGCGGACAGCCCCAGGCGCACGGCCGGCGGCATGAACAGATAGCCCGACAAAGGTTCCGACGCGCCGGGTTCATGCAGGGTCAGCAGGCCCTGCGCGCGGTCCTCCGGCCCCGTGGACGGGTCGCGCTGGGTCGCCAGGGCGAACCAGCCCTCGTCCAGGGCATTGCGCAGCAGCGCGCGCCAGGCCTGCTCGCCGCCGCCCCGGCCCCCGGTGATACTGCGCAAGTCTTCGCCCGGCAGGTATTCCACGTCCGTATGGCCGGCGCTTTCGGCGCGCATCAAGGCTTCGTCCAGGCGCGACAGCACGTCGCTGAGTCCTTCCCCGGACTCGAAATCCGTCAGCACCATGCGCCAGCGGCACAGCCCCGCCTGGCCCAGCTGGATGCGCTGGGCCTGCAGGATTTCGCCCACGGTCTGCGCCACGCGCACCGCCACCGGGCCGGGCATCATCGGCAGGATGAAGGCGAAGTCCGATCCGTTCAGGCGCGCCAGCCAGGCCTGCGGCCCCAACCGTTCACGCAGCACTTCCAGCACCAGCTGGCCCATGTTGCGCAGCCACTGGTCCACGACCTGGCGGCTCATGGTCTGGTTGATGGACTGCAGATCGCACTGGCGGAACAGCATCACATGGCCGTCCTCGCCCTGGCCGGGCGTGGATTGCTCCAGCAGCCGGCGCAGTTCGTTGATGAAATATTTGCGGTTGGCCAGGCCCGTCACCGCGTCCTGGTTCAGTTCGAGTTCCAGCGATTCGATGCGCGACTGATGTTCGGCCGCCGTCGCCCGCACCCGCTCATGCGTGTGCGTGATGATCTGGGCGACTTCGCGCAATTCCACCATCGCGGGGTGACGCACCGGCGGCAGATCTTCGCCCGCCGACGCCTGCGCCATGGCCTGGACCCGCGCCGTCACGTCGTCCTGCAGCGCCCGGCGCAGCCAGCGCATCAGCATAAACACGAACAGCCCCCACAGAATGCCGGCTCCCACCGTCAGGGTCACGATCCGCGCCGTGCTGGCCCACAGCGCGTTGCGCGCGTAGGCGTCGCTGGCCTGCAACCGCACCACGCCCAGCTGGGTCCAGCCATTGGTCACCTGGCGCTGGGCCTCGTGCCGTTCCAGCGGCAGCAGATGGCTGAACCAGTCCGGCGCGGTCACCCGGTTGTCACGGCCATCCTCGATCTCGCGGCGGATCAGGATCCGGCCCGTCGGATCCAGGAATTCCACCACCTGGAACTGGCCGCTGTCGAACAGCACGGAAATCAGCAATTCCCGCACCGTCGGGTCCTGGTTGGACGGCTGCGACAGCGTCAGGGCCAAAGACGTCGCGGTGGAATCGCTCTGCCCCTGGAGCTGGGCGTCCAGGTACTGGCGCGCCGAACCGATACTGAAAATGGTCGCCCCGGCCAGGATCACCAGGATCGCCAGGGTCACGCTCAACAGCAATTGTCTCAACAGGGACATGACATTCCTTTCATTCCATCACGGCTGAAAACCCTCGGCCCGCATGCGGGACAGCAGATCCCGCCAACGGCCGATGCCTTCCACCGAAGACCGCTTCCCACCGGGCATGTACACCCCCTGGGCATTGAAACTGAACACCGGCGTCAGGTCCGGCCGATTGTGCGCGGGCTGGATCCGGTCCACCAGGCTGTCGAGCACCAGGGGTTCGGCCTGGGGCTGCGGGTAATAGCCCAGCACCATGTGGGCGATGCTCTGGCTGCCGATCTGGGCGCGCACATAGACGAAACGCAGTTTTTCGGGCGCCACGCCCAGGTACAGCAAAGAAAAATACTTGCCGATCACGTAGTCTTCGCAATCCCCGGAGCCCTTGGCCAGGGATTGCAGCGGCGTGGCCCAGTAATCCACCTGGCCCCAGACGGAGATGTCTTCCCCCCCGATCAGCGCGTTGTTCCAGAAGCCGTTGACCATGCGCAGCTTTTCCTGTTCGTCCAGCCCCGCGGCCTGGCCCAGCATGGCCTGCCAGGCTTCCACCGCGCGGCCGGCCTTGGCCCCGTAATGCTGCCGGGCATAGGATGCCAGTGCGCCCGGGTCGAACGTGACCGCTGGCGCCGGCCCCCAGGCCAGCGCCAGGCACAGGACCAGCGTCGTCAGCCCCCGCGACAGGGCCCGGACCCTGGCAGCGGTCGGCTGGCAATAGGGCATGCACGGATTTTGATACAAATGGAGACGCCAGGAAAGAGGCGACGCAACAATTCCATGATTGTCACAGGGATACTACCGGTGGTGTTGCGGTCTTGCCATTGGCGTCGAAGACAACACAGCGAAGCGACATCATCAGGCCGGCGACGCCTCCAGCTTGATGATCGGACGGCTGCCGGTTGCTTCGGCGTAGCGCGTCAACGTACGCATGGACGGCAGGGTACGCCCGCTTTCCAGCCGGGCGATGGTGGATTGCGTCGTATGCATCCGTGCCGCCACCTGGTCTTGCGTCAGGCCTGCACGAACACGGGCTCCGATCAGTTCGCGGGCGATGGCGAACTCCGGCCCCTGGGCGCCATATTCCGCATGGGTATCAGGATCAGCCAGCAACCTGGACTTGAGTTGGGATAGGTCATTCACTGTTCGATCTCCTGCAAGAGCAGATTCGGGCGCTGCTGCGATTGATCAAACGGATGCTGAGACTGCCCCGCTGAAGCAAAAGCCCTGGAAACCTAGTCGCTGAACACGTCTTCCAACGTCGCGGCATCCAAAACATTCAAAGACCAGAGCGTCAGTGCGGATTCGTCCGCGTCATGGATACGTTGCGTCACCGCATCCGGCACCGCGCCGAAGCGCCGTTCGATCAGGCGCAGCAGCAGATCGGCCTGACCTTCCCGTATCCCTTCCTGCTTTCCTTCCAGTTTCCACTGTTGGGCCCAGATACCGGGTTTTTCGCTGATCATCATGTCCAGTTCCTCCAGGGAGTTCACGACGGGCAGGGCCTCGCTCAGCCCCGCGTTGGACTGCGCCATGAGCAGCAGCCAGGCAGTGATGCTGCGCTTCAATTCCTTGAATTCGGGCCCTTGCGTCGCCTGCATGACAGTGTGCAGCAAAGCGCGCCATTGCTCAATATCGCGACGGGAGCCCATGCGGATCAGCAGAGCGGCCAGATTAGTGTCGGGCAGGCCGCCGGCCTGCAACAACAGCCGTTCTTCGATCAGCAGATAACGCATCTGCAATTGATAGGGCCGCAGCTCATCGGGCACGGCCGCCACCAGGCCCGACAGGTCCCGGGAGGCCCGCCAGGGCCGGTCGCCGCTATACAGCACCACGGGCAGCACCGGCGGCAAGGGCGGCTTGATGTCCTGATGGCGCAGCAGCAATTGATAGGCCAGCCCGGTGTAGACGGCGGCCCGCAACGACATGGTGGCATCGGACGTGCTCTGGTGTTCGAGCAACAGCAGCACGCATAGATAGCGCGGCGGTGGCGGTTGTTCTGACTGTCCCGGTCCGCGCCGATAGGGAATCAGCCAGGCGATGTCGCCCGAGCGCTGCTTCAGCCGGTCGCTGACGTAGTGCGTCGGCACGGCACGCATACCGCTCCAGTCCAGGACGTCGAACAGGGCGGCCGGCAAGGCGCAGGCCATCAGGTCGCGCACCATGACCGGGTGCCCGAACAGGCGGCGGTAGGCGGTATCGATCTTGCCCATGGTCGGTTTCCGTCGGGGTGGGGATGGAAACCATGATGCGGGTGGCCGCGCCGTGATGAAAGGCGATCCGGACGGTTTTGATCGGTTTTGTCGCTGCGGGGAAATACGGATTTGCGAAACTTCACCAGGGTAGGGACATCGCAAGGCGGTCGATGTTCAAAATAAGCTTGGCCTGCAAATCACTTCCAACAAACCGCCCGCACCCTGAACAGCCAGGAATGCGGGCGGTGATCGGAACAAAGAACGGATCAGCTGTGATCGACCTTCAGCTTGCCGTCGTTGATGAGGTTGTTGATCAACGTATGCTGGTCGGTCACTCCACCCGTGATATCCGCGTTGTCGATGACGATTTGCTGAGTCACCTGCCCGGCAACCGCGCCTGCGGCATCCACTTTGACGTCGATGGTTGTCGTGGTCCCGTCACCGGTGATGTGCAGGTACTGCGTCAGATCAGTCGCATCGGTATGCCCCGTCAACAAGGCACTGAGATCGAGCACATCCTTGCCCTGCGCACCGCCGCTCGTCACCCCGAAGTCCGTGACGTGATCCACCGCAGGCGTCGTCGTGGTGCCCTGGTCGCCCAGCTTCCACGCGAACACGTCGTCGCCCACGCCACCAGTCAGGAAGTCGTTCCCGGCGCCGCCATGCAGATGATCGTTGCCTGCGCCACCCACCAGGGTATCGGAACCCTGGCCGCCGAACAGCGCGTCGTTGCCGTCCGTACCGTGCAGGACGTTGGCTTGGGCCGACGAGTTATCGATCGACACGTCGAAGTTCGTCGATGCCTGGTCCGAAGTGCCATCCGTCACGGTGGCGCCCAGGTGCAGGGTGAGGCTGTCCTGATCGACGACATGCGTAACGTCATGGGTGTCGGTATGCCATTTCACCTGGATTTGTTCATCCACAGAGAACTGGCTATCCGTATCGCCAGCGCCGATGACGATATGATCGATATCCCTGCCGCCTGATGCCGTGATTGTGACGTCCTGCGTTCCGCTATCGCCGTTTGAGCCATCCCACCAAGATCGCCATGCCGCCGTCACATCCACGTTCTCGTGCGACCCATCGGTGTAGAACACGGTGATGTGAGCTGTATCCTCGTCACCCCTGGACTGATTGAAGCCATCCGCCTGACGATCCCCGAACTGATTCAGGGTCAGGGCCACCTCGGTGATATGCCGGCCATCGGCCGCATTGGCGCTGAAATCCAGCACCAGCTTCTCGCCAAAGCTGCCATCCGACCGGCTGTTGTTGTTACCCGGGCCGTAGGTATTGTTCTGGATGTACCGATCATCCGAACTGGAACTGCTCCAGTTCGGATTGTCGACGCTGATGCCCCGGTTCGAACTATCATTCACCAAGACATTCGCGGCCGTATCGCTGCCATCCTTGACGCCATTGACGCCACCCTTGTCGAGGAAGGCCGACAGCGTCAGCTTGACGCCGCCTTCGGTATCGGTGATGCTCGTCCGGCTGCTGACGTCGTCGAAATCGAACTGCGCCGTCCCGCTCGATCCCGGCACTGTCGTGGTATACGACACGACCGGATCCAGCGTCCCGGTCATGTGCACAGAATAGGTGCCGTCCGCAGCCGAGCCGGAGACCTCGAATACCGAATGCCACGAACCGCCCGACTGATACCCGGCGGACAGAGTGCCATCCGGATTGACCTTGTAGCTCAGTTCGTGCCCACCCGAAGTCAGGGTGATCGACTGCGGCGAGCCGTCCACCATGACGCTGGCGGTCACGGGCGAACCATCCAGGTTGGCCTTGTCGGCCCCGGTGATGGCGATCGTGGCGCCGGACACGTCCTTGCCCACGTCAATGCCGGTATCCGCCGTGGTCACCAGGCCGGCCTCGTTGGCAAGCAGCGTGCTGTCCGCCGCATGATCGATCATCGGGACTGTCGGGACGTTCTTGTAACCATTCAAGTCGATCGTGATGTGCCCGACCTGGGAGTCGCCATCGGCGTCCATGACGGTGTAGTTGTAGGTCAGGGTCTTGTCGCCGATCTGGAAGTTGTCACGCGCCGCGCGGCTCATCTCGAACACATAGTGCCCATCGGCCCCCACCGTCAGCGTACCGTACTGATTCGTGATGACCGTCGCACCGCCGGTGCCCGGAACCCCATTTTCCCAAACCACCGACCCGGCGCCATCGGCTCCGTACTGCCACGTCGTGACACCGGAGCTCTGGTCGAACAGATCGCCCTCGACCCGAGGCAGGGCGTCGGTAGACGAAATCGTGGCATACAGGTCGAACGAATTCGCCTGGTTCTCCTTCGTATTGATCGTCGAGACCAGGTTTCCATGCGAATCCAGGAAACCCTTGATGTCCAGAACATAGGTCCGATCGCCCACCGTGAAGGTCTGCGTGGCCGTCGAATTCGTGATGGACACGATATCGTCGTCACGCGAATCCCCGTAATTGTTCGGCGTTTCCGTATGGCTGAGCTTGATCGTGTGGTTAACGACGTGTTCGACCCCATCGATCGTCACATGGATGGAGACCTGCAAGTCGACCGAAGTCAGTGAATTACCCGAAACCGGGAAATTATTGTGGGTGAACGTCCCCAGCTTGAAGGTCGTATCCAGGAGATTGGAATCCGCTCCGCGAAGTCCCTCGTTATCCACGAAGGCATAACCGGAGCCCTGGCTGGAGCTCCCCCAGACGATCCGGTCGATTCCGGGATCGCTATCGTTATTGATCGTCTGGGACAGAGAGCCGTTGTTCTCGAGCTTCCAGTTCGCGAAACCGGACTCGAGGCTGCCCACGCTGATGACGCTGACGGGAATACCCAGGTCGCTATCGGCATTGGGATTGTTGGCCGGCGCGTCGTCCTGGATATGGATCGTCAGATTGGACGTGCCCGCGGCGCCGTGGGAATCCGTGACCTTGACCTTGACGTCGAAGGACTCCACGTCGTTCTGGACGTTATGACCGGGGTGTTCGATGGGCGCAAGCAGCTTGACCGTGTAGTTTCCATCATTGTCGATGGTCACCGTGATCACGTCCCGGCCGACGGTATTCCCCGCATCCTTCGTGCTGCCCGTCAAGGTATGACCATCATCGGAAATCTCCCAATGCACCGGACGGCCATCCGACTTGAAGGCACCAGCGGGTGGTACCAGCAGGCTGACCTGATGAGCGCCCGTATCGCCAGGATCGGCAATCGTCAGCGCGCCCGTCATCAGGGTATTCAGGCTGGCCTCAGAAACGAGCAGTTCCGCACCGGTGATGGCGGGCGGCGCATTGTCCGTGCCTTCCGAGGTCACGGCGAACGACGTCGTCGTGGTATCGCCATCGCCATCCGTGCCGGTAACACTGACGGTGAACGACAGGTCGTCCGCCGGCACGCTTTCCGTGTAGGACAGCGTAGAGAAGGACACATTCACGCCACCAGAGGCCGTCAAGGTCACGGTATCGAAACTGGTGAACGGCGCTCCCGCCGCAGCGAGATCGGCGGGGGTGATCTCGACCGCCGAAGTCCCACTCGTGACAGGGACATGGATCGTGACGCTCTGGTTGCCGCTTTGAACCAGCACATCGATCGTACCGGCCGTCTTGAACGTTGAAATATTCAGCGTGAAATTCGACAAGGCCTGATCAAACACCATGCGGAAGCTTTCGCTGCCATTGAACTGCGGGTTGCCGATACCGAATTCATGATTGCTGGTCCCGCCGATGGTGTTGGCATTGAATGTGCCCCCATTAAGCGCGGTCAATGTGGCAAAGCCGAAATCGTACGTCGTAATGGGCGCATTATCGATATTGGCCGCCACATCGAACGTCTCCGTCGATCCCGGGCGCGCGGCCAATTGCTCGACCGTATACGTCGTATTGTCGGCATTCAACGTGATCTTGAAGATCGGCGTCCCGGTGGAGTCCTTGATCGTACCGACCCCGGTGTCCAGGCCGCTCGCCGTCCAGTCCGCTGGCAAACCGTCGATGCTGGTGATGACATGCGAGGCTCCGTCGGCGTCGGCGCCGGTATTGAACACCAGGTCGCCCGTCTCCGTGCCCACCTCGTTGGGCATCGACGTGTCCGTATGCGTACCGAAAGCCGGCACGTCGTCGATCACGTTGACCGTGATCGTGCCGTCGACCGTGTTGCCGTTGGCGTCCGTGGCCGTGTAGTGGAAGGTCTCCACGCCATTGACGGTGTTCGCGCCGTTGTCCGCCGTCGTGCCGTCGACCGGCGTGCTCAGCATATAGCTGTACGTGCCGTTCGAGTTCAGCGTCAGCGTGCCGTGCGCGCCCGCGCCGTCCGTGCCGCTCGCAAACGCGTAGCTGACCGCGCCGGCCACGGCCAGCGCGCCGCCCGCGGTCTCCGCATCGCTGCCCGGGGTGCTGCCGCCCGAGAGCGCCGCCTCGTTCACGGTGAGGGTGTCGTTGTCCGCGCCCAGGCTCACGTTGGCCACGTTGATGTCCAGCGTCACCGTCGAGGTGTCGCCGTCGCCGTCCGTGATCGTGTACACGAAGTGGTCCACCGCATTGGCCGTCACCGCGTCCGGATTGGCCTGGTAGGTATAGCTGCCGTTGGCGTTCAGGATCAACGTGCCGTGCGCGCCCGCGATGCCGGTGCCGCCCAGATTACCGCTGACCGGTGCCGTCGTGTCGGAACCCGTGGCCACGCCCGTCACCGCGCCGCCGTCGGCGCCCAGCACGTCATCCGTGCCGTCGGTCAGCACATTGCCGCCCGTAGAGCTGCCTTCGGTCACGCTATTGGTATCAGCCACCGCATGCGGCGCATCGTCCACGATGTTGATCACCAGGTCGTGGCCCGCGCCGCTGCCCTGGC
>CBFGXR010000003.1:0-17993 GCA_965652675.1 uncultured Castellaniella sp. | reverse complement strand
TGGACGACCCGACCCGCGTCGCTCATGTGAAAGCCGAGGCGCAGAAGCTCGCCGCGCGGATGAAGTCCGGCGACCGCTTCGACCTGAACGATTTCCGCGACCAGCTGCAGCAGGTGAAGAAACTGGGCGACATGGGTTCGCTGCTGGAAAAGCTGCCGGCGCAGTTCGCCCAGGCGGCGTCCCAGGTGCAGGGCGGTCAGGCGGAAAAGCAACTGGCCCGCACCGAAGGCATCCTGAATTCCATGACGCCGCTGGAACGCGCCAAGCCCGAACTCATCAAGGCCTCGCGCAAGCGCCGCATCGCCACGGGCTCGGGCGTGCCGGTCCAGGAAGTCAACCGCCTGCTCAAGCAGTTCGAGCAGATGCAGGGCATGATGAAGCAGATGAAAAAGGGCGGCATGGCGAAGATGATGCGCGCCATGGGCGGGATGAAGGGCCTGGGCGGGTTCGGCCGAGGCGGTTTCCGCTGATCCTCGTCTGGCCGAACCGATTGAAACTGAAACGGGCCTGATCGATCAGGCCCGTGTTCAATCAGGATCGCTCGTCCGGTCGCCCGGTCAGGTCTGCGATTGCAGGTAGTTCTGCAGGCCGATCTTCTCGATCAGACCCAGCTGCTTTTCCAGCCAGTAGGCGTGGTCGGACTCTGTGTCGTGCAGCTGCTGCAACAGCAGGTCGCGGGTGACGTAGTCCCCATGGGTCTCGCAGATCGAGATGCCCTCGCGCAGGGATGCGCGCACTTCGTATTCCAGTTCCAGATCGGCGCGCAGCATGCCGGGCACGTCCGTGCCCGCCGTGAAGGCATCGGGGCGCATGTCGGGTTCGCCCTCGAGCATCAGCAGGCGCTGCAGCAGGCTGTCGGCATGCTGGGTTTCTTCCTGCATTTCGTGGTCGCTGCGGGCGTGGAGCTTGGTCAGGCCCATGTCCTGATAGCGGCGCGAATGCAGGAAATACTGGTCGCGCGCCGCGAGTTCTCCGCGCAGCTGTTTGGTGAGATAGGCGATGACTTCGGGGTGGCCTTGCATGGTGCGCCTCGGGTGGATTCGGTGACTGGTGAAAGTATGCCACGATGTCACCCGCCGCCCACCGCCACCACGATTTCTATGTGGTCGCCGTCAACCAGCGGGGCCTGGGCGTGCTGGCTGCGGGGGACGATGTCGCCGTTGCGTTCCACGGCGATGCGCTTGCCCTCGTAGCCCAGATGGACCACCAGGTCATGGACGGTGCGGACGTCGTCCAGGGCGGTGTCGGCACCGTTCAGCAGGATGTTCAGGCTCATGGCGTCGGTCTCCTCAGTCGCCCGCGTAGCGGTCGGTGGCGGCCAGCAACTGCGTCAGGATGCCGGGTTCGTCGAAGGCGTGGCCGGCGTCCGGGATCATGTGGAATTCCGCTGGAACGCGCCAAGCCCGAACTCATCAAGGCCTCGCGCAAGCGCCGCATCGCCACGGGCTCGGGCGTGCCGGTCCAGGAAGTCAACCGCCTGCTCAAGCAGTTCGAGCAGATGCAGGGCATGATGAAGCAGATGAAAAAGGGCGGCATGGCGAAGATGATGCGCGCCATGGGCGGGATGAAGGGCCTGGGCGGGTTCGGCCGAGGCGGTTTCCGCTGATCCTCGTCTGGCCGAACCGATTGAAACTGAAACGGGCCTGATCGATCAGGCCCGTGTTCAATCAGGATCGCTCGTCCGGTCGCCCGGTCAGGTCTGCGATTGCAGGTAGTTCTGCAGGCCGATCTTCTCGATCAGACCCAGCTGCTTTTCCAGCCAGTAGGCGTGGTCGGACTCTGTGTCGTGCAGCTGCTGCAACAGCAGGTCGCGGGTGACGTAGTCCCCATGGGTCTCGCAGATCGAGATGCCCTCGCGCAGGGATGCGCGCACTTCGTATTCCAGTTCCAGATCGGCGCGCAGCATGCCGGGCACGTCCGTGCCCGCCGTGAAGGCATCGGGGCGCATGTCGGGTTCGCCCTCGAGCATCAGCAGGCGCTGCAGCAGGCTGTCGGCATGCTGGGTTTCTTCCTGCATTTCGTGGTCGCTGCGGGCGTGGAGCTTGGTCAGGCCCATGTCCTGATAGCGGCGCGAATGCAGGAAATACTGGTCGCGCGCCGCGAGTTCTCCGCGCAGCTGTTTGGTGAGATAGGCGATGACTTCGGGGTGGCCTTGCATGGTGCGCCTCGGGTGGATTCGGTGACTGGTGAAAGTATGCCACGATGTCACCCGCCGCCCACCGCCACCACGATTTCTATGTGGTCGCCGTCAACCAGCGGGGCCTGGGCGTGCTGGCTGCGGGGGACGATGTCGCCGTTGCGTTCCACGGCGATGCGCTTGCCCTCGTAGCCCAGATGGACCACCAGGTCATGGACGGTGCGGACGTCGTCCAGGGCGGTGTCGGCACCGTTCAGCAGGATGTTCAGGCTCATCGTCGGTCTCCTCAGTCGCCGGCGTAGCGGTCGGTGGCGGCCAGCAACTGCGTCAGGATGCCGGGCTCGTCGAAGGCGTGGCCGGCGTCCGGGATCATGTGGAATTCCGCCTGCGGCCAGGCGCGGTGCAGGTCCCAGGCCGATTTGGCCGGCGTGCAGGCGTCGTAGCGGCCCTGGACGATGACCCCTGGGATGTGGGCCAGCTTGTGCGCGTCGCGCAGCAGCTGGCCTTCTTCCATGAAGCCCCGGTTCACGAAGTAATGGTTCTCGATGCGGGCGAAGGCTAGCGCCGCCTGGTCGGCCGCGTGCGCGCGATGGTGCGCCGGGTTGGGCAGCAGGCTGATGGTGTGGCTTTCCCATTGGGTCCAGGCGTGCGCGGCCTGCAGTTGCGCCTGGGGGTCGTCGCCCGTCAGGCGGCGGCGGTAGGCGGCCATCAGGTCGTCGCGCTCGGCCTCCGGGATCGGCGCCAGGTAGTCTTCCCACAGGTCGGGGAACAGCCAGGACGCGCCTTCCTGATAGAACCAGCGCAGTTCCGCCTGGCGCAGCAGGAAGATGCCGCGCACGATCAGGGCGCGCACGCGGTCCGGGTGAGTCTCGGCGTAGGCCAGCGCCAGGGTCGAGCCCCAGGAGCCGCCGAACACCGCCATCCGGTCGGCGTGCAGGACCTCGGTGCGCAGGCGCTCGATGTCGGCGACCAGGTCCCAGGTCGTGTTGTGCTCGATGTCGGCCGACGGCGTGGACCGGCCGCAGCCGCGCTGGTCGAACAGCAGGATGTTGTAGCGTTCGGGGTCGAACAGGCGGCGATGGGCGGGCGAGCAGCCCGCGCCTGGCCCGCCGTGCAGGAACACCACCGGCCGTCCCTGGGGATTGCCGCACAGTTCCCAGTAGACGCGGTGGCCGTGGCCGGCGTCCATGAAGCCTTGCGCGTAGGGCTCGATTTCTGGATACATCAGGCGGTCTCCGGTGCGGGCGCGGCGTCGGCCGGGGCGCGCCGCGTGAAAATCAGGTCCCAGACCCCGTGACCCAGGCGCAGACCGCGATTCTCGAATTTCGTCAGTGGACGGTAATCGGGACGCGGTGCGTAGTCCTCGCAGGTGTTTTGCAGCGACGGCGCCGCTGACAGGACTTCCAGCATCTGCTGGGCGTAGTGTTCCCAGTCCGTGGCACAGTGCAGATAGGCGCCCGGCGCCATGCGGCTGGCCAGCAGTTCGATGAACGCGGGCTGGATCAGGCGGCGCTTGTGGTGGCGCTTTTTAGGCCAGGGGTCGGGAAAATAGATGTGCACGCCGGCCAGCGAGCCCGGCGCGATCATGTCGCGCAGCACCTCGACCGCGTCATGCTGGATGATGCGGATGTTGTCCAGCCCGTTCTCGTGGATGCGCTTGAGCAGCGCGCCCACGCCGGCATTGAAGACTTCCACGCCCAGGAAGTTGTCGCCGGGCCGGGCCTGGGCGATCTTCTGGGTGGTCTCGCCCATGCCGAAGCCGATCTCCAGGATCACCGGCGCCGGACGGCCGAAGGCCGCCGCCAGGTCGAGGGGCGTGTCCTGGTAGCGGATCGACCAGCGCGGCAGCCATTCGGCGATCGCCTGTTCCTGGCTGGGGGTGATGTGGGCGCGGCGGTGGACGAAGCTGCGGATGTGCGTGCTGCCCGACGGCGTCTGGGCCGTCACGACAGGCGGGGGGGATTTGGGCAGGTTCAAAATACTGTTAGAATATTGGGCTGCAAGGGATCTGGTGAGCCCCAATTTTACCAATGAATCCCTGCTGTCATCGACCTTCCTCGATGCGGGTGTAGTTCAATGGTAGAACGGCGGCTTCCCAAGCCTCAAGCGTGGGTTCGATTCCCATCACCCGCTCCACTTCGACTTTCCATGGTGTTCCAAGAACGTCCATGGAGTGTTGCAAGTCATTGTCACGGTTCGCCAGGCCAAGGCGACCAGCAAGCCGTGTACCCTGGCCGACACAGACGGCCTTTCCCTCTTTGTTTCAGCCACCGGTGCAAAGGCGTGGCACTTCCGCTTCTCGTGGGGCGGCAAGCGCCACCGCATGTCCTTCGGCACGTATCCAGCCTGTGACTTGCCAGGTGTTCATTGCCACCTCGCATTGACACGCGGCCTGTTTCGTAACATCATTTGTTTCATGAAAAGAGACAGCCGCTTGTCGTCTGTCCTGCATGCGCTGCTGCACATGGCCGAGCAGGATGGACCCGTTACTTCAGAAACCTTGGCGCAGTGCCTGGGGACCAACCCGGTCGTCGTTCGGCGCACGATGGGATATCTGCGGCAAGCGGGGATCGTCACCTCCGATCGAGGCCACTCAGGAGGATGGCGTATCCACGCTGACCTTGGCAGTGTCACCCTGCGTCAGTTGCATGAAGCCCTGGGCGAGCCGGCAATGTTTGCCATCGGCAACCGTAACGAGACACCGGAGTGTCTGGTCGAGCAGACAGTGAATGCCGCACTCGAAGGCACATTTGCCGAAGCCGAGGCGCTGCTGCTCAAGCGGTTCTCGGAAATCACCCTTGCTGACCTGGCCACTGACTTTGCACGCCGGCATGCGGCTGCACGACACCAAAGGAGCCAATCATGAATTACGACGTGATCGTCGTCGGCGGAAGCTACTCAGGAATGGCCGCGACCTTGCAACTGGTGCGCGCACGCAGGTCCGTGCTGGTGATTGATGCGGGCCAGCGACGCAACCGCTTCGCCAGCCATTCACACGGATTTCTCGGTCAGGATGGCGTGCCGCCAGGAGATATCGCAGCGAACGCACGACGCCAGCTTGAAGCCTATTCGACGCTGGCTTGGCTTGAAGCCCGGGTGGCAACTGTCACGGGACAGGTGGATGAATTCACGGCCACGACGGCCGATGGCGAGTCGCACCTGGGGCGACGCATTCTGCTGGCCACGGGGGTGACCGACCAGCTTCCGGCCGTCGATGGGCTCGCGGAACGCTGGGGTCAGGCCGTTTTTCACTGCCCGTATTGCCATGGTTATGAACTCGGACAAGGCCGCATCGGCATCGTCGGCGCCAGTCCGATGTCCATCCATCAGGCTGAGTTGCTCACTGATTGGGGGGATGTCGCCTTGCTCGTCAACGGTGCACTGGAACTGAGTCAAGAGACCAGGTCCAATTTGGAACGCCGAGGCGTGGTAATCGAAGAGACTCCCATCGCCAGGATCGAGGGACATGCCGACGTCATGATGGTTGACGGACGGCGGCTGCGCTTTGCGGGCCTGTTTACCGCAACGCGAACATCTCCCTCCAGTTCGCTGGCCGAGGCGATGGGCTGCACGCTTGAAGAGACGTTCATGGGCATCCAGGTTCGCACCGATGCCGAGAGCAAGACCTCAGTGCCTGGCGTATTTGCCTGCGGCGATGTCGCGCGGGCACCGCATTCGGTGTCGCTGGCCGTGGGCAACGGTGCCATGACGGGCGCCCAGATTCACCGATCACTGCTTTGGCCCGAGAGCATCGAGCCAGCGCAAGCGGAAGGCCGCGCTCGATGACGTCGTTCTCCGACCCGACGGCTGTATCGGGTTATGCGGAAAGAACCGCGAGGATCGTACCGGGCCTTCGCGACCTGCACCGGATGGCGGGCGTGCTGCTGGCCGAACGCGCGCCGGCCAACTCGCGCATCCTGGTGCTCGGCGCCGGCGGTGGGCTGGAGTTGAAGGCCTTCGCCGAAATGCAGCCTGGCTGGCACTTCGACGGCGTCGACCCCTCCTCAGAGATGCTCGAACTCGCCCGCACGACCCTGGGCCCGATGGCGCCTCACGTGCGCTTGCACGAAGGCTATATCGGCACCGCCCCCGAAGGGCCGTTCGATGGCGCGATCTGCCTGCTGACACTGCATTTCCTGCCGCCAGCCGAGCGCCTGAAGACGCTGCAGCAAATACACCTGCGACTCAAGTCCGGTGCGCCCCTTGTCGTCGCGCATCACAGTTATCCCAGCGAAGATCCCGTTCGGGACAGATGGCTCTCGCGCAACGCGGCGTTCGCGGCTGCTTCCGGCGTACCTGTGCGTCAAGCCGAAGGCAGCATCGCGGCGATCAAGGAACGGCTGCCCGTGCTTTCGCCCGCGCAGGATGTCGATCTGCTCCGCGAGGCTGGATTCACGGACATCGACCTTTTCTATTGCGCGTTCACCTTCAAGGGTTGGGTCGCCCATCGAGCATGAAGGGGTATCGAAGATGCAAGACATAGGGTCGGCAGGTGCGCTACATCCCCCGAACAGGGCCGCTCGCAATGGCGCGGCGCGGTCACCAGGACTGCAAGGGGCAGGCATGGGTTGGGTTGACTGCCATCTATTTTTGAGTTCAAATATGAACGCTTATCTAGAAAATAGGCTCATATTTGAGGCTATAAAAGATGTCTTCTTCCGAGCAAAAGCGCTCTGGTGCGCAAGTGGCGATGCCGCAGCCTGTTGCGCGTGCGCTGCGCCGCCTGGGGCAGGACATCTCGGCGGCGCGGCGCATGCGCCGCCTGAGCCAGGAAGACCTTGCTCAGCGCATCGGCACGTCCTTGAGCACCGTCAGGCGCATGGAAGATGGCTATCCCGGCACTGCGCTGCACACCTTCCTGCGCGCGCTGCACGTGCTGGGCCGGCTCGATGAGCTGGTCCAGGCGATGACCCTGGAGAACGATGCGCTCGGCATGGAACTGGTGCGGGAGCAACTGCCGCAGCGGGTGCGCACCTCTGCCGGCAGGAAGCGGCAGGCAGCATCCGTCGTTGACAAAGGCGATGCGCCCGCGCCTGCCGATGACTTGGAGGGCTTCTGATGGCAACGCCTAGGCCCACACGACGTCCGGATCTCGAAGTCCACCTGGGGGCGAGTGGCTTGGTCGTGGGGCGCCTGCATCTTGGCAGCGGCCGGCGCAGCGCGTTCAGCTACGACGAAGGCTGGCTGCGGGATGCCCGGTTCTTCACGCTGTCGCCCGATCTCCAGCCGGTGGCCGGCGTGCAGCATCCCCGGCAGGTGTTCTTCCTCGCGCTGGAGGACACCGCGCCCGACGCCTGGGGCGAGCGTGTGATCCGACGCGCCCATGCGAAGCTGCGACAGGAAGACCGCGACACGCCTATACTGGACCCGGTGGACTTCGTGATGTGGGTGGATGACGAGGCGCGCGTCGGCGCGCTGCGCCTGTTCGATCCGCAATCTGGCGCCTACCTGCGCGCCGGAGGAGCGAATCGGCAGGTACCGCCCCTGGTGGAACTGGAGAAGGTGCTCCACGCGGCCCACGCCCTGGAAGACGGAACGGAAAGCGCGCAGGACCTACGCTACCTGCTCGGGCAAGGCACGTCACTGGGTGGTGCCAGGCCGAAGTCCACGGTGCGGGACACCGATGGACGCTTGGCGGTCGGCAAGTTTCCCAGCCAGGCGGATCGGCGCGACGTGATCCGGGGCGAAGTGCTGGCCATGCAACTGGCGGCGCAGGCCGGCATCCGCGTGGCGCCGGCCCGCGTGGAAGTGATCGGCGGCACGGCGGTCGCCGTCATCCGGCGTTTCGACCGCACCGACGATGGCGGCCGCATCCCTTACGTGTCGGCCGCAACGATGCTCCAGTCCGATGGCCGCGATGCGACGCATGCCTACACCGAACTGGTGGATGTGCTGCTTCAGTCGGGCGCCGATCCGATCGCCGACATCCACGAGCTGTGGCGGCGGCTGGTCTTCAACTTCCTGATCTGCAATACCGATGACCACCTGCGTAACACCGGCTTCCTGTACGACGCGCGCCAGCGCGGCTGGCGCCTGTCGCCGGCCTTCGACCTGAACCCGATGCCGGGCGACCGGCGCGAGAGCAAGACCTGGCTGACCGAGGACACCGGCGTCATCGACAGCCGTGACATGCTGATGGCCGCCGCGCCGTATTTCAGGCTGGATGCCGCGCAAGCGCAGGCGATCTGTAGCGAAGTGGCCCAGGCCGTGGCGGGCTGGCGTGCAGTGGCCCGGGGATTGGGCATGCGCGGCACCGACCTGCAGGACTTCGAGCCGGCCTTTGCCCAAGAGGGCGGGGCTGGTACATAATCTGGCCTGATTCCGTAGCGACAACGGAATAAACCCTTTATCAATCAACGATTTGAGTGCGGCGTAATGTTCCCATCACCCGCTCCAGCATCCTTCCCGAGCCTGTTCGTTTCCGTGATCCGCGACTGGGCACAGAGCCCGGTATCCCGGAAGTGCGTTCAAAAAATTCAAATTTGAACGAATAACTCCATTAATCGCTTATATCTGGATCTTGAGTCAGCACCGGCGTGTTCCGGTACCGCTCGGGATACGTCCTGGCCAGATTTTCCACCTTGGGCTGGTCGTTGATCACGATGTAGGGACTGTAGGGGTGATGGACCAGATAGTCCTGATGATAGCGTTCGGCCGCGTAGAAGCCGCGCAGGGGCTCGATCGTCGTCGCCAGAGGGCGGGCATAGGCGCCTGACTCGTTCAACTGAGCGATATAGGTTTCGGCGATGCGCCGCTGGGCGTCGCCGGCCACGAAAATGGTCGAACGGTACTGCGTGCCGATGTCCGGACCCTGCCGATCGAGCTGGGTGGGATCGTGGGCCACCGAGAAATAGATCTGCAACAGTTGTCCATAGGTGATGCGCCTGGGGTCATAGGTGATCCGCACGGCCTCGGCGTGGCCTGTGCGTCCGGTGCCGACGCTGTCATAGCGGGCGGTATCGGCGCTGCCCCCGGCGTAGCCCGACAGGGCCTGAGTGACGCCATCCACGTGCTGGAAGACCGCCTGCATGCCCCAGAAGCATCCGCCCGCCAGGACGGCGGTGGCGGTGTCGGCCCCGTCAGCCTGCAGGTCGGCCGCGGGCGGCGGAATATGGAAGACGGCCTCGGCGGCGCGGCCCGGTGTCTGGATAGCGAACCAGGCGCAGCCGGCCACCAGGACGGCCCACGCCAGCTTGAACCCGGCGCGGCGGAAGGGATTGCCGGCCTGGGGGATGGATGTCGATTTCATGAGGTGCTCCACAATGCGTGGTCAAGGCGCCCGGACGAGCGCCCGGCCTGGGCCGACAGACGATCATTGCTTCATGCCGTCATGCGACATGCCGCCCTTTTTCATGCCATCCTTGGACATGGAATCTTTGGCCATGCCGTCCTTGCTCATGTGGCCTTTCGACATCCCGTCCTTCCGCATGGCGTCCTTGGACATGCCCTCCTTGGACATCGAACTCTTGGCCATGCCGTCCTTGGCCATGCCGTCCTTGTGCATGCCGCCTGCGGCATAGGCGCCGCCGGCCGCCAGGGCCAGGCAGATTGAAACAGCGTAGATCGCGGTCTTTTTCATGGTGAAAGCTCCAGTGCGTTGCGGCATCGCCGCTGGGGTGGGTGAAAATGCCTTGGGGATGAACGAACCCTAGTGTCCTGTTTGGTTAGTTCGTGTATTCAGATTTGGATGCATGGGCTTGTCAGACAAGGCGCAAACCGCAGCGATAGCCAGTGCTATCGCGAGGATTTGCAACGCAGTATGGCGAGTCCAGGCGCCGAAGATGAGGATTTGAATTAGCCAAACAGGCCCTAGCTGCCGCCGAACCAGTTGTAGCCCTGGTCTTCCCAGTACCCGCCAGGAAACGCGTTGGTCACGAAAACGGCCTGGATGTGCTTGGGGTTCTTGTAGCCAAGCTTGGTGGGCATGCGCAGCTTCATGGGGAATCCGTATTCGGGCGGCAGCGGCTGGCCGTCGTAGCTCAGCGCCAGCAAGGTCTGCGGGTGCAGCGCGGTGGGCATGTCGATGCTGGTGTAGTAGTCGTCGGCGCATTTGAAGCCCACGTACTTGGCCCGCAGGTCCGCGCCGATGCGCCGCAGGAAATCCGAGAACCGCACGCCGCCCCATTTGCCGATGGCGCTCCAGCCTTCGACGCAGATGTGGCGCGTGACCTGATCGACCTGCGCCATCGCCCGCAGCTGGTGCAGGCGCCAGGGCCGTTTGTCGGCCACCAGGCCGCCCAGTTCCAGCCGGTAGCCGGCCTCGTCCACATGCGGCACATCCTCGATGCCGTAGTAGGCGTTGAACGGAAACGGGCGCGTGATCATCGATTCGGGATAGGTGGGCGCCAGCTGGCCGGGGTCGAAAATCCAGCCCTGGACCCGGTCGTTGAAGCGGGACACGGCGCCCAGCGCCTGTTCGACGTGCTGGTCGTCGCTCAGGCTGCAGCCCGACAGCAGCGCCAGTCCGCCCAGCGTCAGCGTGCGCCCCAGGAACGCGCGGCGGCCGGGGTCTGCGATGCGCGGGGCCAGCAGCGCGCGGGCTTCTTTCAGGATGGCCGGGGCGTCCAGGCCGGGCAGGGCGGGGCGTTTGCGCAGGGGCATGGCGTGTCCTTTCTATTTGCCGCGAATCATGGCCGACAAGGTGCGCGGCACCAGGGCCACCATCAGCACATGGACCGCCACGAATGCGGTCAGCAGCGCCATGGCGGTGAAGTGCACGTAGCGCGCCGCCTCGTAGCCGCCCAGCAGCGTGCGCAGCGTCTCGAACTGCACGGATTTCCAGAGCACCAGACCGGACAGCACCAGCACGGCGATGTCGAGCATGGCGAACAGATAGGCCAGCCGCTGCACGGCGTTGTATCGCCGCGGATCCGAGTGCGACAGGCGGCCGCGCAGCGCGGCGCCCAGATCGCTCGCGATGCCGCGCGGCGACAGCGGAAAGAACCGCCGCGCCAGCCGGCCGCTGCCCAGGTTCATGCCCAGGTAGAACAGGCCGTTGCCGGCCAGCAGCCACATGCCGGCGAAATGCCACTGCAGCGCGCCGCCCAGCCAGCCGCCGAGCGTGATGCCGGCCGGGAAGCTGAAGCCGAACAGCGGCGATGCGTCGTAGATGCGCCAGCCGCTGGTGATCATGATCACGACGGCCAGCGCGTTGAGCCAGTGCGTGATGCGCAGCCAGGCGGGATGGATGGCGCCGTTGGCGGCCGCGTCGTCCGCCTGCCGATGAGGATGGGAGAGAGTAGCCATGCGGCATTCTTGCCCGCGCCGCATGACGAAGTCCTCACGCAAACTTAAATTAAATGTGATAACTGGCGCGCCGCAATTGGCGACAATAGCGGGTGTCACCCGCCCGTTCAGCCATGGTCATGCCCAAACGTATCCTGATCGTCGAAGACGATGCGCACATCGCGGAACTGCTGCACCTGCATCTGCGCGACGAAGGCTATGCGGTCACGCATGCGGCCGACGGCGAAGCCGGCCTGCGCCATCTGGAAAGCGGCCGTTGGGATGCGCTGGTGCTGGATCTGATGCTGCCGGGCATCGACGGCCTGGAAATCTGCAGGCGCGCCCGCGCGATGGCCTACTACACCCCCATCATCATCACCAGCGCGCGGTCCAGCGAGGTGCATCGCATCCTGGGGCTGGAACTGGGGGCCGACGATTACCTGGCCAAGCCGTTCTCGATGCTGGAACTGGTGGCGCGCGTCAAGGCGCTGCTGCGGCGCGTCGACGCGCTCGCGCAGGATGCCCGGCTGGATGCCGGGCGGCTGGACGTGTCGGGCCTGTCCATCGATCCGGTGGCGCGCGACGCGACCATTCGCGGCCGGTCCCTGGATCTGACGCCGCGCGAATTCGATCTGCTGTATTTCTTTGCCGGCCACCCGGGCAAGGTGTTTTCGCGCATGGAACTGCTGAACCAGGTCTGGGGCTACCGGCACGAAGGCTACGAGCATACGGTGAACACCCACATCAATCGCTTGCGCGCCAAGATCGAGGCGGATCCGTCCGCGCCGGGCCTCATCCTGACGGTGTGGGGCCGCGGCTACAAATTCGCCGCGGCGGCTCCTGGAGAAGCCGGATGAAGCACCTGACCCTGACCCAGCGCCTCTCGGCCGCGTTCGCGCTGTTGCTGCTGGCCTGTTGCGGCGCTTCGGCCTGGCTGTACATGGCGGCCAACGCACGCTATCAGCAGGAAGTCGTGCAGCAACTGTCCAGCGGGTTGGCCGCGCACATCGCCGGCAGCCGCCCGCTGATGGATGCCGGCGGCTGGAAGCCGGCGTCGGTGCGCGCCCTGTTCGATCAGCTCATGGCCGTGAATCCGGCGGTCGAGGTCTATCTGCTGGGCAACGACGGCCATATCGAGGCCGACGCGGCGCCGGCCGGCCACGTCAAGCTGGACCGGGTCGACCTGGAACCCGTGCGCCGTTTTCTGGCCGGTGACGCTTTGCCCATTCTGGGCTCCGATCCGCGCAATGCCGGTGCGCGCAAGGTGTTCAGCGCGGCGCCGATCCGGATCGATGGGCGGGATCTCGGCTATGTGTATGTGGTGCTGCAGGGCGAAACGCATGACGCCCTGGCCTCCATGGTCTCCGCCAGCGCGGTCCTGCGCGCCACGCTATGGTCGATCGCCCTGGTGGCCCTGCTGGGATTGGTGGCGGGGCTGGTGGCGTTCGCGCTGATCACGCGGCCGTTGCGTGCATTCACGCAGGCGGTGCGCAATTTCGATGGAGAGGGCGCCGCCGCGGCGGCGCTGTACCGGTCCGAGGATGAGGAACGCGGCGACGAGATCGCGGTGCTGCGGCGCACGTTCGCGCAGATGGGGCGGCGGATCACCGACCAGTGGCGCGAACTGACCCGGCAGGATCAGCAGCGGCGCGACCTGGTTGCGAATATTTCGCACGATCTGCGCACGCCCCTGACATCGCTGCACGGCTATCTGGAAACCTTGCGCCTGAAGGACGAGTCCCTGACCCCCGACGAACGGCGGCGGTACCTGGACATCGCGTTGGGGCAAAGCCGGAAGGTCGGCCGGCTGGCGCAGGAACTGTTCGAACTGGCGCGTCTCGAATCCGGCCTGGTGCAGCCCGAGCTCGACACGTTCTCCTTGCCGGAACTGGTCCAGGACGTGATGCAGAAATTCGAACTGGCCGCCGAGGCGCGCGGCCAGCGCCTGAGCACGGATTTCCCCCGGGACCTGCCTTCCGTGCGTGCCGATCTGGGCATGATCGAACGGGTGCTGACCAATCTGCTGGACAACGCGATTCGGCATAGTCCGCCGGGCACCCGGATCCAGGTCCGGCTGGGCAGCGCGGGCCGGGCGGTGGCGGTGCGCGTCAGCGATACCGGTCCGGGCATTCCGGCCGAACTGCGCGCGGGGCTGTTCACGCGGGC
Organism: uncultured Castellaniella sp.; assembly: GCA_965652675.1. Taxonomy (GTDB): domain Bacteria; phylum Pseudomonadota; class Gammaproteobacteria; order Burkholderiales; family Burkholderiaceae_B; genus Castellaniella. The sequence goes on along the minus strand of CBFGXR010000003.1, from coordinate 4,465 downwards.
GTCGGCCTTGCGTCAGCCCCGCAGCGAGGGCGGAGGGCTGGGATTGGTGATCGTGCAGCGGATCCTGCAGCTGCACCGCAGCGAGGTCCGTTTGCTCGACGAACAGGGGCAAGGCGCGGTGTTCCGGTTCGACTTGCCGGCGGCATGATGCGTGTGCCCGGGGACGGGCCGGCGTCGTGTCGTTTCACAACCCATCCTCCACCATCCGCAGCAGCCGCAGGCTGAGCGCCGTGCGCACGTCCGGCGGCGCGTGGCGCAGGGGTCCATCGATGATGAGCAGCGCCAGGCCGTGGACCGAGGACCAGGCCAGGAACTCGGCGCCCGGCCGCCTGTCCGTGGGCAACACGCCGGCCTGTGCCAGTGTGTCGAGCGCATAGCTCAACAGCTCGAACGGATTCAGTCCTTTGTCGGCGGTATGCGCGGGGTCCGGCGGCACCTCGACATCGAAGGCGCCGAACGCGAAGGCGGTGCGGAACCACCCCGTTTCCGCCTGCGCGAAGCCCAGGTAGCCGCGTCCCACGGCGGCCAGCATGGCGCGGGCGCGTTCGATCGGATCCGGCAAGGTCTCGGCCTGGCGCAACTCCGTCTCGATGGCGCGCGCCAGCGCGCCCAGGGACGCGGCGCGCACGGCCTCGAACAGCGCCTGATGGTTGGCGAAATGGCGGTACGCCGCATTCGGCGCCACCCCGGCCCGCCGCGTGGCTTCGCGCAGGACCACCGCCTGAGGGCCGCCTTCGCGCGCCAGCGCCAGGCCCGCCTCGATCAAGGCGGCCCGCAGGTCGCCATGGCGATACGTCTGGCGCGGCCTGGGCGCGGAGGACGGGAGCGGACGATCGGTTTTCGGGGGCATCGTTTACAAACACGTACATTTTGAATGTGGACGCTGTTCATTTTATACCCCAAGATATGTGAACGGTGTCCACAATAAGGGGCATCAGAGCCTCGAATTCCCTCACATACCGACCCACATCAGGAGACGTCCATGCAATTCGTGCCCTATCTGAACTTCGACGGCGACGCCGCCGAGGCCATGGCCTTTTATGCGGAGCTGTTCGGCGGCCGCATCGTGCGCCAATCCACCTTCGGCGAAATGCCGCCTCATGAGGGCATGCCGCCGCTGCCGGAGGCCGTCAAGGGCCGCCTCATGCACGCCCACCTGCAGGTGGGGGCGCAGTCCATCATGGCTTCCGACACGATGCCGGCGATGCCGGGGCAGGCGAGCGAAGTCTGCGGGGGCGGTTACCGGAAGCCGCAGGGTCTATGGGTCAATATCGTGGTGGACAGCACGGCCGAGGGGCGGCGCGTGTTCGACGCCCTGGCCCGGGACGGCCAGGTGGCCATGCCGTTCCAGGCCACGTTCTGGTCGGCCGGTTTCGGGATGGTGACCGACCGCTTCGGCACACCCTGGATGGTCAACGTCGCCAGCGAAACCTGAAGGCGGCGGCGCCTTTTCGCTTAACGGGCGACCATGATGTCCAGTGTCCTGTCTGGTTGGGGCATCTGAATTCGGATGCCCTGTCCGGCCACGCCGCCGTGATCGTCGCCGTGGAGGTCCGGGATCCGGAATTGCTGGGCCGGGCGCTGGCCAGCCGGCCTACGTGACCGTCAGCAACGACGCCGAGGGCTGCGCGCCGTTGTCGATCCAGAGGCTGGCGCTGGCGGTGGCGGGAGAAAGGTTCGATGCGTGATCAGGGAACCGGATTCTATGAAGAGTGCCCTGGCAGCCTGCGTGTCTGATGCCGTCTTGCGGAGGCGATTCTCAGGTCTGGAGCCTGTCGCTGGCAAACTGTGGATCGAGCTTAAAGTCAATCATCTTGGGGTGCTTGAATAAATAAGCCCATACCTCTTGATCGCTATTGAGCTGGGTGTGGCCGAAAACGGTGTCGAGCGTCCTGATCGTGTCCATGATTGGATTGTTTCGGCAGTATTCCTTAATTTCAGGATGCCGCTTTTGATGTTCGATCTGGCTTTGGGCGATCAGCAGCAGGGCAGGTCTCCACCAATCGTAAGCAAAATCCACGTGCTTGACGATTTCGGACGCCGATTCCCGTTGTGTAAGCATGGCGAAGAAATTGAGGATGTCGTCAAGTTTCAGGCGGTCGGCGCGCTCCATTTTCTCGAAATCGGCAGCGTCTGTCCGGGTTCGGTTGCCTTCAAGACCCAGAACCGTCTGGCGGATTTCCGCAGAAACGGGGCGCGGCAGTTGTGCCACCGCGAATAATCGACTGGCGACAAAATCCGCATATTCTTTATCCTTTATTGCTGTGATGAGCACACGGAATGCGGCATCTTTCGTGCGCTGAAATTCATCACTGGTGAACGTCTGGAACATATCCAGGATAGATCGTTCCATCGATTCCTTTTGGGCGATTTTCGCCTGGTTTGCCTGAAAAATCAGGGTGATGACGACCCCGCCGAACGCAAGCGCCGTGAATAGGACATTCAAGGCGCCATAAGATGAGCTTAAGGGTTCCTTGAATACATTTTCCGGCAGACTGGCCGCGACCGGGTAGGCCAGGGCCCATATGCAGACGATCAGTACCATGATGAGTACGGACGTGCTTTGTAGCGAGGCAGGGGTCTTCATTTTTATCACCAGCTTTCGTGCTTGCGTAATCTTGGGGCCATCGCCGTGGCCTGGAATCAGCCGCTTATTTCAGCCACTGATCCGCCGCCTGTTTCAGCACGCCGCGCTTGTCGAGCAGGTCCCAACTGAACTGCATGACGCGGACGAAGTCGGTGTCGTCGACCGGCAGCATGAAGCCCAGGTAGTTGGTCGGCGTCAGTGGATGGTCCACGAACACGGCTGCCAGGCGTGGGTCCGTATGGGCGTAGTGCAGGGCCTCGTAGGTTTCCGTGATCATGACGTCGCCCTTGCCTTCCGCGATCAGCGCCGGGATTTCCGCGTTCTTGTCGTGGGTGCTGACCTGGGCCTGCTTCAGGTTCGCCAGGACGAAGGCTTCGTTGGTGCCGCCCGGATTCTTGATGACGCGCACGGACGATTGGTTCAGATCTTGCAGCGTCTTGTACTTGGAGGCCTCGTCCTTGCGTACGAGCGCCACTTTTCCGAAGGGGGCGTAGCCGGGCAGCATGTCGATGGCGCGGATGCGGGCGGCGGTCCGGGTGATGCCGCCCACGGCGACATCGAACTTGTCCGCCTGCAGGTCTTTCATCAGGTTTGGCCAGGAGGTGGGGATGAATTCGACCTTCAGGCCCAGGTCCTTGGCCATGGCTTCGATGACGTCGATGTCGTGGCCCTGATATTGGCCGTCGGACGTCTTCATGGCGAACGGCTGGTAGTCGCCAGGGGTGCCGACGCGGATGACGTGCGTATCCATCACGCGGTCCAGCCGGGCGCCAGCCTGGGCGGTGGTGCCCAGCAGCAGCGACATCCCGGCGGCGGCGAGCAGGCGATAGAGAGTGGTCATGGCGTGTGTCCCCGGATGATTTTGGATGGGCGTTCGCGCAGTGACCGCACCGAGGCCGGCCGCGTGGACGAACGACCTATCTTACCCGCCGAACCCCAGCGCGATCGCCAGTCCGCCGCCGACCACGCCCAGGACGACCACGCCCAGCGCCAGGACGGCCAGTTCGGATCGCCGGAACGAGCGGCTGACCATGGCCAGGGACGGCAGGCTGACCGGCGGCAGGGTCACCAGCAGCGCGGCGGCCGGCCCAACCCCTACGCCCAGCGCCAGCAGGGCCTGGACGATGGGGACTTCGCCTGCGGTCGGAATGACGAACAGGGTGCCGACCAGCGCGGCGCCCACGATCCACAGCAGGCCGTTGTCGATGCTGAAGTCCAGCACGGGAAACAGCCAGGCGCGGGCGGCGCCCAGCAGCAGCACCAGGACCAGGTATTCGGGCAGCAGCCGCAGCGCCATGCCGGCGAAAGCCCGGGCCCAGCGCCGCAGCACCTGACCTGGTTGGAAATACGCGGGGTCGGTTTCGAAAGCGGCCGGCGCGGCCTCGTCGGCCGGCGCGCAGTCCGCCCGGCTCATGCGGTTCAGCGCCCAGCCCAGGCCCAGCACCATGATCAGGCCCAGCGCCAGGCGCAGTCCCACCCAGTGCCAGCCCAGGACGAAACCCATGAAGACCAGGGTGGCCGGGTTGAGCATGGTGTTGCCCAGCCAGTAGGCGGCCGTGTTGCCCGGCGCGGCGCGGCAGTGGCGCAGTCCGGTGATCACGGGGGCGGCGCAGCAGGTGCACATCATGCTGGGGATGGACAGCAGGCCGCCCGTCACGACGCCGCCGGCGTCCGGCCGGCCCAGCCAGCGTTCGATCCAGCGCGGCGGCAGCAGGGTCTGGATGGCGGAACCCAGCAGCAGTCCCAGCAGCAGGGCCTTCCAGATGGCCTGCCCGTAGGACTTCCCGTAGTCGAGAGCGGCGTGCAGGGAGGGCGGTGGCGGGGCTTCCTGGCCGCCCGTCAGGATGGAGGCGCCGATGGAGTGGGTCTGGGCGGCCG
>CBFGXR010000002.1:0-18580 GCA_965652675.1 uncultured Castellaniella sp. | reverse complement strand
GATTGCCCTGAAACCCGCATGAATGCTTGCGATCCGGATTGTTCAGGACCGACTACTTACGAGACTTGGTGCGACTTCATCCGACCGTGTTTGACCCCCGACGACACCCTTAACGCTATCATTTGCGCTATCAAAATCGAGTCTGCGTCGGGTTCGATTAGTGTAGTGCAGGAGCAGCTACAGTAGTAGAAAGTAGGGGAGTATGTAGCCTGTTAGGGCGGATAAAGCTCAGCGGCTTTCGGTGTTTCGAACAACCACAAGTCAATGCTTGGTGTTGGGCGAATCGGCGAGCCTTTTATCCTACCTAAACGCCACGCTTTCCTTGCTTGCAAATCGCATAATTTCGGGGAACAGATTGGCATTTTTCTTTCCTTTGCCGCGCCAGCGGCTCAAGAAGCGACTGTCCCCAAAAAACAGCAGGTGCAGTTTGGCGCGCGAGCACGCCACGTTCAGACGCTTGCGATCAAGAATGAAGTTCAGGCTTCCACGCGTGCGAACGGTTGAATAGCACACCACATCGGCTTCGCTGCCCTGAAACGCATCTACGGTATTGACCTCTATGCTGAGCTTGCTCAGATCGGCTTTTGTACTGTCCAGGCATTGGCGGATATAAGCCTTCTGTGCACCATACGGAGTAATCACCGCCACAGACACCGCCTTGCTTGCATGCTTGGTCAACTCCTCCAGGAACGAGACAATCTTTTTAGCCTCGGTTTCGTTTTTCTGACTGGTGCTGTTAGCAGGCTGCTGTTGCTGCCCCTGAGCATCCACCCAGTAAATGGGCTGCTTCAACAAGTAGCGATCCTCGTAGTGACTATCTGTATGACCATTGAACAGGACGCGCTTTTCCGAGTGGCTATAGAACAGCTTGGCCACCATGTCACCAATCGCTGGCGCCATGCGGTATTGCCTGTCGAGCACTTCCCGGCATTCTGCTGGTAAACGGTCGAACATGGATTCAAAGAAGCTGCCGCTCAGGAAATTTTCATTTAAGAAGCTGAGGTTTTCTGTCGCGTCATCTTCTCGCAGCAAGGGGGCAATGCTGGGCGGCAATTGATGATGATCCCCAACCAGAATGACCTTTCTGGAACGCAGGATGGGAATAAGGATTTCGGGCACCGTGGCGCGCCCAGCCTCGTCGATAATCGCCACATCGAACTGTAATTGGTCTAGCCCGCCCTTGTTGTTCGCCAGACCGACACAGGTTGCCCCCACCAGATTGCGCCCGGCAAGCAACGTAATAAAGAACTCATCCTGCCCACCCCGAGACTGCGTCACCTGCTGCAAAGTGGCCCGCCAGGCATGGCAAAGATGAGTTTCGGCCTCGGGCGAGCTGACGGCGGCTTTAATGGCGCGATCATCCAGGTCAGCCAAAAAGTCCTGATACTGTGTCTCGGACCACAATGGCTTGATCCTGGGACTCATCTTGTCCGGATTACCGATGCGGATCGCCTGAATGGGTTGGTCCAGCTGATTTCCATGTTTTTGCAGGAATTTGTTCAGGGCATTGTCTACGGCGGTGTTTTGCTGAGACACCACCAACACACGCTGGTTTGGTTGTTGCAAAAATAGCTGGTGAAGCATTTCCACGATCGCCGTGGTTTTACCTGCCCCGGGCGGCCCCTGGATCAGCGCAATGTTGAGCTCTTTAAGCGCCAGCTTAACTACGCGTTTCTGGCTGTCATCCAAGGTATCGGTGGCCCAGGCGATGGGCGCATGGCGTGCCGCTTGCTCGGGGATATAACGTTCCGGCGCCAGCAATATATTTTTCAGGGCCGGATTGACCAGGCGATCCTGGAAAAAATCATCCAGCGCCTGGCTTTGTCGCTTCAGAGCATTGTTGGGTATCTGAACCCATAAACGCAGCATCTGGGCGTCGCTGTCATTCAAAGGGGAAAAATCCCCCTCAATGCAGATACTGCCTTTTCTTAACGAAGGCGGCGGCCAAGTGCGGTGGTCAGCCCGCAAAGACGGAATATAGTCGCTGCGTGATGCGTCCCAATGCTGCACACGCACGCAATGGTCAGGGTTAAGCCGATTGGTCTCGGACAGTACCTCACGCAGCTTCTCCGACACCAGATCGAATTGCACATGACGATGTTCGGGTAACCGGTGGCGCTGTATCACCAGTTTGTCCTCTTCCCACTGGGCAAGATGCAGGGGAAACACGAGCGAAAAATTTTCCTCGTGATCACGCTGGTAAGCGATGACCTGCTCCCAGCGTTGGTAAAACTGGCCCTGAACCAGACGTTCGGCCGACGGCCCCACGTCCAGCGCGGCCTGGGTACAGAAGCGCAGGAAGGCCTGCACGCCGTACGCCCAGCCGACCTGCTCGGCCTGCGCCAGAGGCTGGGCAATCAGCGTGAATCGGAAAGGGGTATCCAGGCCAACCTGCAGCCCGCTTGTCTGAACAACCTCATGTACCTCCAGTACCTCTTCGTCTTTGCGCATCTGGCAGCGCAATCGCACCGTGGCTTTGCCCAAGGAAATATCACCGGTAGCACTGCGATAGTCCAGCAGTGTCCAGGGCTCACCGGCATCATAGAAGCGCGTATCGGTAATGGGTGCCAGCAACGGCTCATCAACCGCCAAATAAATCTGCTGATAGTGATAGGCATCCCGCTCGCTGTAATTGAACTCGCTGACCTCTATACCCCGGCTCTTGGGATCAAAGGGGGTTTTGTTAAGGCACAAATCGTACGCAACGGGATGCACCAGCACCCGTTGCCCCGCCAGCAACCGCATGCCGGGATGCTTAAGCTGTCCTATTGGTAGACACGCTGGCACCTGCCCGTCATATAAAGCGCCCAGCGCCACATTTTTGACAACGCGCTCGACCACGAACTCAACCGGCTCCCCCGGCATGATGTGCTCGTAGCACACCGCGCCCCGTGCCACACAGCCATAGAACAAGCCCTCATACTTCGGATGAGCCGACTTGATTAGCACCGGGATGTCGCTGCCATAGCCCAGCGCCATAGCTTTCTGTGCGGCATCATCCCGGCCAAAGGAGATGCGGTGATTAAAGCGCGGCAGCGGCGGCCCCAGTTCATCCATGGACACCAGGACCAGCTTACCGGCATAAAGCCAGTCCAGTGGTAGCAATGGCTCCGCCGTATCCAGGCTCAATAACGCGTCAAAGGACTCGTTATTCAACAGCTTATGCACCTGTTGTGCCTGCTGATCAAGGTAACGCGCATATTCCCGCATACGCACGATGGCATCTTCAATGCGCGCATACTCACGCCGCAGCGCCGATTTACGATAGGGGCTGGAAGTCTTGTCAGAGACTTCCTCGCTAATGATCTTTTCCAGCCGATGCAGTTCGGCAGGCACCTCTTTCACGGCCTGACGGCGATCATCAATGGCCGCGAGCAAAAGCTGGGCATGCTCACTGGCCTGCTGCCGCCACAACGCCAACCGCTCAGCTTCCTGCTTCCGGCTGGCCTCGCTGGCCCTCGCACGGATCTCGTCCGAGCGGGCACGCTCATGGCGTTGCTGTGCCTCTTCCTCCTGGGTTTGAACGTTACAGATCCAACTGACGACCTTGGCAGTGGCCAGAACGGTCAGCCCAGCAGCGATGACAAAAGGGATGCCCATGCTCTACGCTTTGAAGTCGTTCAACAGTATCGCAGCCTGCTCTGGCGTGATCTGTTTCGCTTCCAGTTGCGCCATCACACGCTCCCGCCATGCCTCTAGGTTATCCTGACTGCGGCCTTCTTGCCTGAGCTTCTCCATCATCTGCTCATGCTTGCGGCTGCTGTCCTTATCTGCGTTATCCAGTTCCGTCATACGTGCAGCGTGGGTCAGCTGGGCTTTTGTCAGATCCTGCTCACCAAGTGTGACGGCCTTCTGCCCCTCTATTTTGGCGCGGGTCGTCACCTCTATCTCTTTCTGGTAGTCAAAATAGGCTTTCGTGGTCTCGACAGACTGCTTGGTCAATTCCAGCACTTGATTCAAACCAACGCCAGCTCCTGCTTTTTGGCCCGAAGGTTTTTTGGTGATCGGCATGCTCGTGGGCCGCTTGGTTGGTGCTTTCATCGTTATTCTCCTGATTCACTAAGTAGTATTGTTAGCGTCGCATCTATACATTGATCAAGGCAAATCTGATATTGGATCAATTGTTCAAAACTACCCGATTGAAGACGCTGCTGCTGCAGCAAAGCCTGCATACGCCTCAAAAGGTCAAACTGACCACGCATTTGTTTTTGGCTAAGCCGTGTAGCGCAACGGATTTCTTGCAAGAGGCGGGCGATATGCGCCTGGCGACCTTTGTGTTCCTGACGCAGCTGTGCCAGTTCCAGTTCGCCCACCTGCAGCGCCTGAGCCAGCGTCACTTCCAGCACGCGATTGTATTCACGCAGCTGTTTGGTCACTTCACACGCCGCGCAATAGGTAAAGTAAGCGCCCGCCGCCTCGATGACCGCTATCGCCGCATCCACCCAGACCACGGCAGGATTCAGTTTGGCCGCTCCCGCCGCACCCCGAGCCAGCAGCATGGCGCCATACTTCTGCGTTTGGCTATCATTGGCCGCCTGTCCAAAAACATTCGCAAACATATCAATCGTTTTCATCGGTGTTCCTTCCGCGGTACAAGGATTACACCCTCGACATGCTGCACGCTTTGTTCCACGGCACCCCAATCAATATCGAAAGCACGCCAGCAGTCCTTCAGTGCATGATGTCGATTGAAGACCGGTTCGATCCGCGCCCGCTCTGATGTTTCCACTTTCCCAAACAGCGCCACCAAGGCTTGAAGATGTGTAGGTTCGTCGACCATCGGCCACACCCAGGCGCTGGGTGGCGTGTCTGCCAGCACCTCGGTGTCCTCAGTAGCCCGTCCAAAACCCATGGTGCGACGGTGGTCCTTGGGCTGCTGTTTTTGCAGAACATCAGACGCCGCATCAGGAAGTCCTTCGGGCAGACGGTAATGCGTATCCAGGCAAATTACGGGGCTGGACACAACAAAATCCCCGGTTCCGCCCGACGCCAACTGGTCGAACCGCATTGGTACCTTTAAGGCGAAATACCCGGTGCCTGCCAGATAGCGGACGCCCAAGTCCCAATCTTGAATATTGAAGCCGTGATCCCCCAGGCAATCCTTGAAGGTCTCGAACACCGCGCCAAGGTAAGGCTCGGGGTGGCTAAGAATGCGGGCTTTCTGACGCGCGCAGTCTTCGTTCCAGTCCAGACTAGGCCAAGCGCGCGGCCTGTTTTTGCCTGGAGACCAACGACGCAAAAGAAAGGGGGCATCTTCGCGGCACGACACTACCGCTGGAGGCGCCGTGCCCAGGCAGAAAAAAAGATGGTCACGGTACCAGCCATCCAGCCAGATCGGGCGTGACTGCGCGTGCAACCGACGCTTCCAGGACATCAACTGTTGGCCGCGCGGGCTAAGCTGCCCGTCGCTGATCAGACCCAGCCCTTCCAGACGATGAAGAATAGGCGCCAGTTCTTGCAGGCCAAGCCCGGTCACTTTCTGCACCCAGGAAATGCCTTGATCGGGTAAGTCTGCCAGCGTATCCAGTACCAAGTGCGAAAAACCACCCAATTGCACAAGCAGCCGATGCTTCAACGTCAATGTGTAGCCGCGTGCAGGTAGGTAGACATAAAAGTCATCGTTTATCGGCCAGTAATCATGATCAACGTTCAACGGTGCACCCTATTTGCCTGACGCTTTCTACCTGTTATCACTAATTTTTACATTACACTAACATGTTTTACTAAACGCGTCGTCGACACATGCGTGGGACTTACGACGGCCTTGGATAACTAAGTAAAGTTTTCCGCAGTCGGCGGTTGCGGCGTCTCGTAGGTGTGTTCTGAGACAGCCAGCCAGGTGAGCAGCAAGAGGGCGTGAAAGCTCCTTTTTTGCTGTTGGCTGCCAGTTCTGACCTCGACGGTCACGAATTCCTCATTGATGCCGTATGGGCATCCAACAACGAGAGCCTCGTGTCCGGAGCGGCGAGGCTTTTTTGCTTTTGGGAAGTTTGCAGGCTTGGCTATGTGGCAACCGGCAGGGGTGCCAGTGGTTTTGCCAGCTTGCTCTTGGGCGGGACGTAGAACCCAGCAGCCTGCTGGGTTCGCAGCGTGGCTATGCGCTTGGGGGCGAGCGTCCATTCGCGCAGACGCGTGACGACTGTGGCGAGCACGCGCTTGACCAAGCGCCATCCATAGGTAGTTAGGACTTCGCCCGTGCCCCTGTGGATGCGGGTGTGGGATGCGGCGGCTCATGCGCGTTCTCCCATCACCTGGGGCGGCGTAGCCGTGGGGCATTCAGCGGGGTGCTGCGTCTGTAAATTTTGGAAAGCCATGTCCTATGTCCGAAGTGGAACATAGTCGTACAGCCCCGGGTTTTATTTTTCTGGCCCTCGTTATTGAAAATCTTTCAGGAGGGTCCAGAGCCGGGGCTGACACGATAGCGTACGTGGGCGCTAGACCTTGGGCAGGGCTGCAGTCATCTTGGAGAAGATGGCTGGAGGACCGGCGAACCGGTGCCTTGCCTGGATTTGCGCTATCAATGGGCCATCAAGGCTTGTGTTTGTGGTGATGAAAAGTCTGAAAAAAATAAATATCTTGTCTTTTCAATCACTTGAAGCACTGGTTTTTGGCCCGCCCTACTGGATTCGAACCAGTGACCTACGGCTTAGAAGGCCGTTGCTCTATCCAACTGAGCTAAGGGCGGTCGGGTGGCGCGCCTGCGGACCCGGGCCTGACGAGGCCTGGGCGGAGGCGGCCCGCTCGCGTTGCGTGCGTGTGAATCCGGAATTCTAACGTGCATTCCGGACGTCGGTGTTTTCCCTGATGATCAGGAAGATCCGGTTGACTGTAAGGCCCTCGTAAGGTCGGGTTTCTATCTTGCACTGCATCATACGACCCATCAGGAGACAGACATGGGAGACAAGCGGACACAAGCCATCGTGTCGAACCCGAAATACCAGCATCTGCGGCATACGCGGCTGCGCTACGGCTGGACGCTGGCCGTGGTCATGCTGGTGGTGTACTACAGCTTCATCGGCGTGATCGCGTTCGACAAGGAACTGTTCGCGCTGAAACTGGGCGAGGGCGTCATGACCTGGGGCATCCCGGTCGGCTTCGGCGTCATCGTGTTCAGCGTGCTGATCACCGGCCTGTACGTGCGCCGCGCCAACAGCGAATTCGACCGCCTGACCCGCGAGATCGTTCAGGAGGCCGGACAATGAACCGCATGACCGTGCGCGCGCTGGGCGCGCTGGCCCTGGCGGCCCTGGCCTCGACCGCGCAGGCCGCGGGCGGCGACCTGGGCGAACTGCAGCGGCAGCCCACCAACTGGACCGCCATCACGATGTTCGGCCTGTTCGTGCTGCTGACCCTGTGGATCACGAAATGGGCGGCGAGCCGGACGCGTTCCACCGCCGACTTCTACACCGCCGGCGGGGGCATCACCGGCTTCCAGAACGGCCTGGCGATCGCCGGCGACTACATGTCAGCCGCCTCGTTCCTGGGCATTTCCGCCGCCGTGATGATCAACGGCTACGACGGCCTGATCTATTCCATCGGCTTCCTGGTGGGCTGGCCCATCCTGACCTTCCTGATGGCCGAACGCCTGCGCAACCTGGGCAAGTTCACCTTCGCCGACGTGGCGGCCTACCGCTTCAAGCAAGGCCCGATCCGCGCCTTCGCGGCCTCGGGCACGCTGGTGGTGGTGGCGTTCTACCTGATCGCCCAGATGGTCGGCGCCGGCCAGCTGATCAAGCTGCTGTTCGGCCTGGAATACTGGATCGCCGTGGTCGTGGTCGGCGTGCTGATGATGGTCTACGTGCTGTTCGGCGGCATGACGGCCACCACCTGGGTGCAGATCATCAAGGCGGCCCTGCTGCTGGGCGGCGCGACCTTCATGGCCCTGATGGTGCTGGCGCATTACGGCTTCTCGCCGGAGCGCCTGTTCGCCGCCGCGGTGGAGGTCAAGACGCTGGCCGCCCTGGACGCCGGCAAGGACACGGCCCAGGCCGGTTCGCTGGGGCAGTCCATCATGGGGCCGGGCAACTTCATCAAGGATCCGATCAGCGCGATTTCCTTCGGCATGGCGCTGATGTTCGGCACCGCCGGCCTGCCGCACATCCTGATGCGCTTCTTCACCGTGCCCGATGCGCGCGAGGCCCGCAAATCCGTGTTCTGGGCCACGTCCTGGATCGGCTATTTCTACATCCTGACCTTCATCATCGGCTTCGGCGCCATCGTGCTGGTGTCCACCAATCCGCAGTTCCTGGACGCGGCCGGCGCCCTGATCGGCGGCGGCAACATGGCGGCGGTGCACCTGGCCGACGCCGTGGGCGGCAACGTGTTCCTGGGCTTCATGTCGGCCGTGGCCTTCGCCACGATTCTGGCGGTGGTGGCCGGACTGACCCTGTCGGGCACGTCCGCCGTGTCGCACGACATCTACGCGACCCTGGTCAAGAACGGCCATGCCACCCGCGAACAGGAAATGAAGGTCGCCAAGATCACCACGGTGATCCTCGGGATCGTCGCCGTGGCGCTGGGCATCGCCTTCGAAAAGCAGAACATCGCCTTCATGGTGTCGCTGGCCTTCGCGGTGGCGGCCTCGGCGAACTTCCCGGTGCTGTTCATGTCGGTGCTGTGGAAGGGCTGCACCACGCGCGGCGCGATGATCGGCGGTTTCGCCGGCCTGATCAGCGCGGTGGGGCTGACGGTGGTGTCGCCGTCCGTCTGGGAAGCCACGCTGGGCAATCCGGCGGGTTCGGCCCTGTTCCCCTACGCGTCCCCGGCGCTGTTCTCCATGACGATCGGTTTCGTGTCGATCTGGCTGTTCTCGGTCACCGACCGCAGCGAACGCGCCCGCATCGACCGGGCCGGCTTCGAGGCGCAGACCGTGCGCAGCGAAACCGGGATCGGCGCGGCCGCCGCCAGCGCGCACTGAGCTTCACGCTTTCCTGGGCAGGCCCCGCCTGGTGTGATTCCAGGGGCTCTCGCACCCCGACGGCCGTAATCGGCCGCCGGGGTGTTTTTTCATGTGTGTGCAAGTTCCGCGACGTAGGCGCAGAACATGTCGGCCATGGCGTCGGCGTAGGCCTCGATCTCCGCGGGCGCGCGGGGGGTTTCCGAAAAGACCTTGCCCACGGCGCTCAGCGTCGTGGCGATCAGGCCGCCGGCCAGCGCGCGGACGCCGTCCGGCGCGCCGGGCAGGATCTCGCGCATGAAGGATGCGAGAATCCCGTCGCCCGCCGCCTTCGCCGCCCGGGCCTCGGGCGCGTCGCGGTAGAGCGGCGCCGCGTCGCTGAGCGCCACGCGCATGTTCGCTTCTTCGCATTCCGAGCGGATGAACGCGTGCACCAAGGCGCGCAGCCGCGCGGGCGGCGGCCGGTCCGCATCCTCCAGGATGTCGCGCAGCATCTCCGTCGTCTGCCGCCATTCGTCGCTTTGCAGCCGGAACAGGATCGCCGCCTTGTTCGGGAAGTATTGATACAGGGAGCCGACGCTGACCCCCGCCTTTTCCGCGACCCGCGCCGTCGTGAAGCGTTGCGCGCCTTCCTTGGCCAGAACCTGAGTGGCCGCTTCCAGGATCGCCGCGACGAGTTCCGTCGAGCGGGCCTGCCTGGGCTGTTTCCGCGAGGAAACCTGCGGGATACGGGGGTTCTTCATGGCGGCGCGGCGGTCCTGGAATGAATGCGAATGGAAAAATGCGATTGATTCATCGTATTATTTCAACGCGATGAATCAATCGCATTCTAGCGGGAAGCCGCCCGGCCCTCAATGCCGTGCCGCCCCTTTCGGGACCCGCGGGTTCCCATGCGGGCCGATGCGTCGCCCCGCCACCGCCGCATTCAAAGATAATCGCACACTATGACTCAAGACCACGTTTCTTCCATACCGGTTCCGGCGATGCCCACGCCGCCCGCCGTCAATGTCTTTCTGAAATTGTTGCCCATCACGCTGGCCGTGTTCATCGGCTTTCTCACGATCGGGATGCAGTTGCCGGTCCTGCCCCTGCACCTGCATGACACGCTGGGCATGGGTACCCTGGTGGTGGGGCTGGTGATCGGCTCGCAATTCGCCGCGGCGCTGCTGTCCAGGTCCTGGGCCGGCAATTTCGCCGATCTGCGCGGTCCGAAGCGCGCCGTGAACCTGGGCCTCCTGGTCGCGGCCGGCTCCGGCCTGGTCTATCTGGCGTCGCTGGCCTTCGTCGATGCGCCCGTCGCGTCGGTGTGGCTGTTGCTGCTGGGCCGCGTCCTGCTGGCGCTGGGTGAAAGCCTGATCGCCACGGGCGCGCTGGGCTGGGCCATCGGACTGGTCGGGCCGCGCAATTCGGGCAAGGTGATGGTCTGGATCGGCATCGCCATGTTCGGCGCCTATGCGCTGGGCGCGCCCGTCGGCGTGATGGTGAACGCCCGGTGGGGCTTTTCGGGCATCGCCGTGGCCACGATCTTCATTCCCTGGCTGGCCCTGGCGGCGATCTCCGGCGTGCGCGCCGTCGCGCCGACGGCGACCCGCAGGACGCCGTTCTATACGGTGCTGGGCGCCGTGTGGGAGCCCGGGCTGGGCCTGGCGCTGTCCAGCGTCGGCTTCGGCCTGATCACGGCCTTCATCGCCCTGCTGTTCGCCGCCAAGGACTGGGGCGATTCGTCCCTGGCCTTCACCGCGTTCGGCGCGGCCTTCATCGTCGCGCGCATCTTCTTCGGCCACCTGCCGGACAGGATCGGCGGCGCGCGGGTCGCGCTCGCCAGCGTCGCCGTCGAGGCGGTCGGCCAGTGCCTGATCTGGGGCGCCGATACCGCGTCGGGCGCCTATCTCGGCGCGGCCCTGACCGGTTTCGGCTATTCGCTGGCGTTCCCGGGGTTCGGCGTCGAAGCCGTGCGGCGCGCCCCGCCGCAGACCCGCAGCCTGGCGATGGGCGCCTATGTGGCGTTCCTGGACATCGCGCTGGGCGTCACCAGCCCGCTGGCGGGCGTGCTGGCGGGGGTGTGGGGCATCGCCTCGGTCTACCTGGCCGGCGCCGTCGCCGCGGCCCTGGCGCTGATCGTCGCCCTGCGGCTGATGACCACGCCGCCATCGGGGGCGGGACGCGATCAGGACCGGAACGGTGCACAATGAAGGGCGCTCGTCTTCCTTTCGTATACGCCTTTTCCGGATCCGATTCACCATGACCCAACGTCTGAACTACTACCAGGCTTCGCCCGAGGCCGCCCGCAAATACAGCGAATTCAGCCAGCTGCTGCACGCCAATCCCTTCCTGGCGGAGATCGGCCACCTGGTCACCCTGCGGGCCTCGCAGATCAACGGCTGCGCCTTCTGCGTGGACATGCACGTCAAAGAGGCCAAGATCCTGGGCGAGCGCGAACTGCGTCTGCACCACGTCGCGGTGTGGCGCGAATCGCCCCTGTTCACGGACAAGGAAAGGGCCATCCTGGAATGGACCGAGGCCCTGACGCGGCTGTCGCCCGAAGGCGTGTCCGACGAACTGTTCCAGCGCGTGCGCGCGCAGTTGTCCGAAAAGGAACTCGCCGACCTGAGCTTCCTGATCGTGGGCATCAACGGCTGGAACCGCCTGGGGGTGGCCTTCCGGGCGGTGCCGGGGTCGGCCGACGCCCAGTTCGGGCTGGACAAGGCCGGACTGAACTGAGCGCGTCCGGCCCCGCAGCGCGCGGGGCCGGAGCGGGGCACTACCCCCGCATCGCCTGTTCGAGTGCCTGGGCCAGATCGGCCTTCAGGTCGTCCACGTGTTCCACGCCCACCGACATGCGGATGAAGTTCGGCTCGATGCCGGCGACCTTCATGTCGTCCTCGGTCATGGAACTGGCCCACATGGACGCGGTATGCACCGCCAGGGTCTCGACCCCGCCCAGGCTCACCGCCTGGGTGGCCAGCTTGAGCGCGGTCACGAAGCGCTGGGTGGCGGCGTAGCCGCCCTTGATCGAATAGGCCACCACGGCGCCGAAGCCGCGCATCTGGCGCGCCGCCAGGGCGTGCTGCGGGTGGCTTTCCAGGCCGGGGTAGAAGACCTGTTCGACTTCGGGCCGGGTTTCCAGCCATTGCGCCAGGGCCAGGGCGTTGGCGTTGATGCGTTCCATGCGCAGCGACAGCGTGCGCAGGCCGCGCAGCAGCAGCCAGGCGTCCATGGGCGACAGGACCGCGCCCAGGGTGACGTGCATCTTCCAGATGGTTTCGGCCAGGACGTCGCTGCAGCAGATGGCCCCCGCCATCAGGTCGTGGTGGCCGCCCAGGTACTTGGTGGCGCTGTGCACCACGATGTCGATGCCCAGGTCGTGCGGGCGCTGGTTCAGCGGCGAGGCGAAGGTGTTGTCGGCCACGGTCAGGATGCCGCGCGGCCGGGCGATGTCGGCCACCGCCGCCAGGTCCGTGATGGACAGGCTGGGGTTGACCGGCGTTTCCACCATGATCAGCTTCGTGTCCGGGCGCAGCGCCGCGCGCAGGCTGTCGAGGTCCGTCTGGTCGAAGAAGCTGACCTGCACGCCGTAGCGGGGCAGGACTTCCGAGAACAGCTTGGAAGTGCTCATGTAGTGGCGCTGCTGGGCGACGACGTGGTCGCCGGCCTGGAGCAGCGCCAGGATGGTGGTGCAGATGGCGCCCATGCCCGAACCCGTCAGCAGGGCGCTTTCGGTGCCTTCCAGGCCGGCCAGGATGGCCTCGACGCGCTTGTTCACCGGATTGCCGTGGCGCGTGTAGAAGGTCGCGGGCCGCACCGTGGTGGCCATTTCCGAGAACCGTTCGGCGGTTTCGGCGCGGAAGGTGGCGCTGTAGTGGATCGGCGAGACCACGTCGGCCCCATGGCCGCAGACGGCGTCGCCGTGCAGCAGCAGGGTCTGTTCGTGCCAGGGCGCGTCGGAGGAATCGGGCCGGGACGGGTTCATGAAAGCGGGCTCCTGCATGAGGACTGGACAGGCGCCCATCATACGCCCGGGGCGTTTCCGCGCCGGAGCCTCAGAGGTACGGGCTGGCCAGCCAGATGATCCGGTTGCGCAGCCGCTTCAGGTAGGGCATGGCGTTCAGGGATTCCAGGGTCACGCGCTCGGACTGTTCGATGTCCGCGTCGATGCGCCGCGCGAGCCGTTCGGCCAGGGCGCGGTCGTAGACTTCCATGTCCAGTTCGAAGTTCAGCCGCAGGCTGCGGGGGTCCAGGTTGGAGGAGCCGACGTAGGACCAGGCGCCGTCGATGGTGAGCAGCTTGGAATGATCGAAGTTCTTGCGGCAGCGCCAGACGCGGCAGCCGCCTTCCAGGACCTGGGCGAGCTGGGCGGTCATGGCGTAGTTGACCAGGCGCAGGTTGTTGCGGCCGGGGATCACGATGTCCACCTGGATGCCGCGCCGCGCCGCCGTGTTCAGCGCGCCGATCAGGATCTGGTCGGGCAGGAAGTAGGGCGACTGGATGCGCACGTGGCGCTGCGCCACGGCCAGGGCGCCCAGCAGCACGCGGTGCGTGGCCGCCATGAAGCGGTCCGGGCCGGTGCGGATGCAGCGCGCCGGCACCCGGGGTGCCGGGGGCAGGGGAGAGACGCGGACCCAGTCCTCGATGCGCAGGCGTTCGCCGGTGGCGAATTCCCAGTCGTTGGCGAAGACGGCGAACAGTTGGGTCGCCAGCGGGCCCTCGACGCGGAAATGCGTGTCGCTGTCCGCCCGCCGCCCCGCCAGGGACGCCATGAAGCTTTCGCGGATGTTCATGCCGCCCATGAAGCCCAGGTGGCCGTCGACGAACAGGATCTTGCGGTGGCTGCGCAGGTTGGCGTAGGCCGAGCGCAGGCCCAGCGGATTGGTCATGAAGCGGTCGGCGCGGATGCCCTTGCGTTCCAGCAGGCGCAGGATGGGCGGGTGGGAATAGCGCGCGCCGACGGCGTCGATCAGCACCCGGATCTCGACGCCGCGTTCCTGGGCGCGCCGCAGCGCGTCGACGAAGCGCAGGCCGATGCGGTCGTGGTCGAAGATGTAGCTTTGCAGCGCGATGCAGTGATGGGCCTCGTCGATGGCCTGCAGCATGGCCGGATAGGCCTGGTCGCCGCTGTCGAGCAGGGTGATGTGGTTGCCGTCCTGCAGCGGAAACCGGCTGACCTGGTCGCACAGGACCCGCAGCGAGGCGAACTGCGGGGCGGACACCGGGCCGACGTCGCCGAAGGTCGGGTGCGCGCTGTTGACGTAATCCTTGATCAGGCGGCTGCGCTGGGTAGACATCTGGTCGTGGCGGATGCGGTTGATGCCCGCGACCAGATACAGGAACGCACCCACGAACGGCGACATCAGGATGACGCCGACCCAGGCGATGGCCGCGCGCACGTCGTTCTTCTGCATGGCCGCCTGGGCCGCGACGACCAGGCTGAAGGCCAGCGACAGCAGGGCCGCCAGATGCGGCCAGTATTCGCGCAGGAAGTCGGTCAGGACGCTCATGGGACGCTCATGGCCGGCGGCGCAGGGTGTCGAACCAGTCCGGATTGGGCCGGCCGGCGGCCGCATACTGCTGGTTGCGGGAATTGGAGCGCCAGACGCCGCCCCCGATGCCGGGCACGGGTTCGGTGCGGTACCAGTACCAGCGTCCGTCCGCGTCCTGCGCGGACCAGTCCCAGCCTGCGGGGGCCAGGGACCAGTCGGGCGCCTGGGTCGCCGGGGTCGTATCGGGGGGCGTGTGCATGCGGCGTTCCGGGGTGGCCCGGGCGCGGTGCCGGGCCGTCAGTCGGCGGTGATCAGATTCTGCCGAATCTTGTCATACCCCAGGTTGAAAAGAAAGCCGTAGGGCAGGTAGAACAGCACGAAGCCGATGTCCAGCAGCAGGGCCTGCCAGACCGAGATGTCCAGCCACCAGGCGACGAAGGGAATGGCGATCACGATCAGGCCGCCCTCGAAGCCGAAGGCGTGCGCGACCCGGACGCCGTAGGTGCGGTCGAAGCCGACGCGCGCCTGCAGGCGGTCGAACAGCCAGTTGTAGAACATGTTCCAGGCCACGGCGATGGTGGCGATGACGGCGGTGAGCACGCCCATGTCGAAGACGCTGCGCCCGGTGATCCAGGCGGCCAGGGGGGCGGAAATGCCGATGGCGAGGATTTCGAACGCCAGCGCGTGAAAGACGCGTTCGGACAACGGGCGGTCGTGGATGTGCATGGAGAAAGCGGTTCGCTTCGGCGGTGTCGTCACCGCGTGGATGCGATCGGACGGGGTCGTCCCCGTCGCCCGGGAAACCGGGAATGGAAATGAGTGGGGTGACCGATGGGGCTCGAACCCACGACAACCGGAATCACAATCCGGGACTCTACCAACTGAGCTACGGTCACCACTCAAAGAACAGAAATTCTAGCATGTCTGGAATCCTTTTGCAGGCGGCGCCCCGGCCCTTGATCGTCACTGCTTTTTAGGTCATGTTATCGGCTACGGATTTGATTTCAGCGGCTCACCGGGGCCGTCCGGGATCCGGGCCCTTCGGCGGGACCGGATCGGGGGCGGCCGGACCTCTACCATAAGGAATGCTCATGGCACAGATATTCGTCGTCCACCCCGAAAACCCGCAATCCAGGCTGCTCCAGCAGGCCGGCGACCTGCTGGCCCAGGGGGGGCTGGTGGCCGTCCCCACCGATTCCAGCTACGCCGTCGTGGCGCGCCTGGACGACAAGGACGCCGCCGAACGCCTGCGCCGGCTGCGCGGCCTGGACGAACGCCACCACCTGACGCTGCTGTGCCGCGACCTGGCGGAAATCAGCCATTTCGCCAAGGTCGACAATCCCCAGTACCGCCTGCTGAAGCTGGCCACGCCGGGCCCCTGGACCTTCATCCTCGAGGCCACCAAGGAAGTCCCCCGGCGCGTCTCGCACCCCTCGCGCAAGACCATCGGCATCCGCGTCCCGGACCATCGGGTGGCGCTCGCCCTGATCGACGCCGCCGGTTCGCCGCTGCTCTCGACCACCCTGATCCCCCGGGACGAGACCCTGCCCCTGAACGACGCCCAGGACATCGTCGGCCGCTACCCGCACGATCTGGCCGCCGTCGTCGATGGCGGATCCTGCCCCTTCGAGCCCACCACCGTCATCGATCTGACGGCCGAAACGCCCAAGGTCGTGCGGGTGGGGCGCGGCGATCCGGCCACGCTGGGCCTGTCCTGACCGCCCGATCGGCGCGAGCGGTTATGCTTATTGCGCAAGCCGGCCGCCGGCCGGCGCTTCGTTCGCCCGAGACTCCGTGGACAATCTGATCCAGACCATCGCGGTCTATGCCCTGCCGGTCCTGTTCGCCATCACCCTGCACGAAGCCGCGCACGGCTACGTGGCGCGCCATTTCGGCGATCCCACGGCCGAACAGGCCGGCCGCATCAGCCTGAATCCCCTGCGGCACGTCGACCTCATGGGCACCATCATCGTGCCGCTGGCGCTGCTGTTCGCCACCAAGCTGATGGGCGGCGGGCTGCTGTTCGGCTGGGCCAAGCCCGTGCCGGTCAACTGGGGCCGCCTGCGCCGGCCCAAGCGCGACATGCTGTGGGTGGCGCTGGCGGGGCCGGCGTCGAACCTGCTCATGGCCATCGGCTGGGTGCTGTTCCTGCGGGCCATGCTGTCGCTGGAACTGATCGGCGGCCCACGGGATTTCTGGGCGCTGATGGCCAACGCCGGGGTCCAGGTCAACCTGATCCTGATGGCGCTGAACCTGCTGCCGCTGCCGCCCCTGGACGGGGGGCGGATCGTCTTCAGCCTGCTGCCGGCGCGGCTGGCCTGGCGCTACGGCCGCATCGAGCCCTACGGGCTGGTGATCCTGATCGTGCTGATGATGCTCGGCTGGCTCTGGCCCCTGATGCTGCCGCTCCTGAAACTGGGGCAATGGGTCGTCGGCGGATTTTTGTAGATCGGCGGTCCGAATCCGGTAAACTTGGCTTTTTGTTTCGCCCGGGAGTGTTCCCGGGCGTCTTGCGGAGGCATTCCTCATCATGGCCGGCTCGGATTCATCGACCCCAGTCTTTCAGGGCAGCATGGTTGCCCTGGTCACGCCCATGCATCCCGACGGGCAGCTGGACCTGGAGGCCTTCCGGAAACTGATCGACTGGCATATCGAACAGGGCACCGACGCCCTGGTGGTGGTCGGCACGTCGGGCGAATCCCCCACGGTCACCGTCCAGGAACAGGCCGAACTGATCGAACTGGCCGTGCGCCACGCCGATGGCCGCATCCCCGTGATCGCGGGCACCGGCGGCAATTCCACGGCCGAGGCCATCGAACTGCAGCGCCATGCCTACGCCGCCGGCGCGGCCGCCGGCCTGACGGTCGTGCCCTATTACAACAAGCCCACCCAGGAAGGCCTCTACCAGCACTTCCGCGCCATCGCCGAATCCGGCGACCTGCCCAGCATCCTGTACAACGTGCCGGGCCGCACGGTGGCGGACCTGTCCAACGAGACCATCCTGCGCCTGGCCCAGGTGCCCGGCATCATCGGCGTCAAGGACGCCACCGGCAACATCGCCCGGGGCGCCCAGCTGATCGCGGCCGCGCCGGAAGGCTTCCACGTCATCAGCGGCGACGATCCCACCGCCGCCGCGCTGATCCTGCTGGGCGGCCGGGGCAACATCTCCGTCACCGCCAACGTCGCGCCGCGCCTGATGCATGAACTGTGCGCCGCCGCGCTGCGGGGCGACGTGCCCGAGACCCGCCGCCTGAACGACCGGCTGGCGACCCTGAACCGGGTGCTGTTCCTCGAGGCCAACCCCATTCCCGTCAAGTGGGCCGTGGCCGAAATGGGCCTGACCCAGCTGGGCTACCGCTTGCCGCTGACCCCCTTGTCCGACTCGTTCCGCACCGTTGTGCGCCAAGCCCTGATTGAAGCAGGTTCCCTGTGATGATGAAACGCATGCCGCTCGCCCGGACCAGCCTGGTGCTGGCGGGTCTGCTGTCCCTGTCCGCTTGCTCGTCCCTTGGCGAACTGACCGGACAGTCCGAATCCGTCGAATACAAGAGCACCGTCACGGGGGATCCGCTGTCGATTCCGCCCGACCTGACCCAGGCCAACAAGAACACCCACTATGTGGCGCCCGAGGGCGTCGCCCGCCTGAGCGACTACCGGGCCAGCCAGGGCGCGCAGAGCGTGAATCCGGCCGACCGGGTGCTGCCCCGGGCGCCCGGCATCGAAGTCATGCGCGACGGCACGCTGCGCTGGCTGGTCGTCAGCGAGGCCGCCGAAAACCTGTACCCCAAGGTCATCGAATTCTGGGGCGAGCAGGGCTTCACCATTCATTCCCAGAACCCGCAGGCCGGCCTGATCGAGACCGACTGGGCGGAAAACCGCGCCAAGATCCCCGAAGGCTGGCTGCGCAGCGCCCTGGGCAGCGTGCTCGACCAGGTCTTCGACAGCGGCGAACGCGACCGCTTCACCACGCGCATGGAGCGCGTGAATGGCAAGACCGAGGTCTACATCAGCCACCAGCACATGGAAGAAACCCCCACGGGCGACGGCACGGCGTTCAAGTGGGTCTTCGGCAAGGAAGACCCGGGCCTGAACGCCGCCATGCTGGCCCGCCTGATGGTCTACCTGGGCACCGACCAGCAGCAGGCCGCCCAGAAGGTCAAGGCCGCCGAGACCGGCGCCGGCGCGGCCGCCACCCAGCTCGCCCAGG
>CBFGXR010000001.1:0-27130 GCA_965652675.1 uncultured Castellaniella sp. | reverse complement strand
AGCTGTCAACAGCACCAACAGCGCAACGGATCTGGCATCGATTCAGCAAGAGGTCGACGACCGCCTGGCTGAAATCACTCGGGTGGTGACCAACGCGGAATTCAACGGCACCAAGCTGCTGGACGGCAGCGCCAATAATCTGGTGCTGCAAGTTGGAGCGAATGCGGCTGCCGACAACCAGATCACCGTGTCGATCGCCGATGCATCCAGTGCAGGCGCCGCTGTCACGTTGGCCGTTGGCGACGCCACCGTGCTGACCGATCTCGACACCCGTATCTCCGCTATCGATACCGCACGGAGCAATCTCGGTTCTGTGCAAAACCGCCTGACCTCGACCGTCAACAACCTGAACAACACCATCACCAACCTGTCGGCTTCGCGTTCGCGGATCGAAGACGCGGACTACGCGGTGGAAGTGTCCAACATGACGCGCGCCCAGATCCTGCAGCAGGCCGGCACCGCCGTGCTGGCGCAGGCCAACCAGGTCCCGCAGACCATGCTGTCCCTGCTGCGTTAATTCGCACTGCGGATCGGGGCGGCTCCGGCCGTCCCGGCATGTGGAAGCCACTCGCGCAAGCTGGTGGCTTTTTTCTGGACGCTCCGCGTGCGACAGGACGTTTTCATCCGTTCGTATTGTCCAGTCTGGCGAGGGCACGGAGGCTCGCCCAGAATCAGGTTTCCTGCATCTGGAAGCCCGTCATGTCCGACCCTTGTCTCCCCACCAGCCCCGCCGCGCCGTTGACGCCGAAGGAAGGAGCAGCCGTCCTGGAAGCCCCTCAGCGGACATCAGACGACCACGACGGTGCGTGGAAAGAGGCCCTGGAGCTTTATTTTCCCCAGATGCTGGCGCTGCTGGCATCGGACCTGCACACACTCATCGATTGGTCCGTGCCGGCCATGTTCCTGGACAAGGAACTGCAGGCGATCCTGCGGGCCAGCGCGCCTGCCCAGGATCGGCGGCACGCCGACAAGCTGGCGCGCGTACGGTTGATGGGCAGTGAGGACGCTCTGCTGCTGGTGCACGTCGAGATCCAGGGCCGTTTGTCCGGTCCGCAAGCCCAGCAGGTTTTTGGCTGGCGCATGCTGGAATACAACGTGCTGTTCCGGTATCGGGAACGGCGCAAGCGCAAGGCACAATTGCCGCCGCCGGTCTACAGTCTGGGCATTTTGATCGATCAGCCCGGACGCGCCCAGCACGCACCGCCTGCGGTCAGCCTGACATATCAGCATGATTTTCTGTCCCAGCAGACCCGATTCACCTTTCCAATTGTAGAATTGGAGTCCTGGCGTGGTCGCTGGGATCAATTGGACTCGCTGGCGCCCTCAAATCCCTTTGCAGTGCTGATCATGGCGCAGTTGCAGGCCTCGGGTCACCCGGACAAAGCCACCCGGCTGGCCCCGCTCCTGGATATGAGCCGGCGGCTATACCATTACGGCTACGCACGGGACCGGATCGGGGCGCTGCTGCGTCTGGTGGAATGGATCATCCATCTCCCGTCGTCACTGGAAACCGATTATTTACGGGCCGCCCGGCAACTGGAACAGGAGCATGAAATGAGCTACGTCACGATCGCTGAACGGCATGGCATTGCGAAGGGACGCATCGAAGGCCGAACAGAAGGACAGGCCGATCTGCTGCTGCGTTTGATCCAGCGCCGCTTCGGCCCCGTCCCCGACGATGTCAATCGGCGCATTCAGACGGCGCAAACCGAACAACTACGAACGTGGTCGCTGAACATCCTGGATGCCACAACGCTGGAAGACGTCTTTCAAGACTGAAGGCGGCAACGAGCCAGACGGAGAAAGAGCTCCTGTCCGACACAGGCCGCATCAGCGCCTCAGGCGCCGACCGGCGCCACGCCCCACGCCACGGCCCACTGATCCAGAAACGCCCCTTCCAGCATCCAGTCCCGCAACACGGCCTCGCGCAGCGCGTCCCCACGGCGCGCCAGCATGTCCGGATCCGCCACATGTTCCCGGATCGCCTGCACCCAGTCCTGGTGGCGATTGCGCACCCGCGTCACCGGCAGGTCGCCCTGGTAGGGCTCGATATCCGTGCAGATGACCGGCACCCCGCAAGCCCCCAGTTCCAGCAACCGCAGATTGCTCTTGCTGCGGTTGAACTGGTTCAGTTCCAGCGGCACCACGGCCAGGTCCAGGTTCAGGGCGGCCAGCTTGGCCGGATACTGGTCGATCGGCACGCCTGGATGGAATTCGCACGCCACGTCGTCGGGTTTCATGCCCATGAAGACCCATTCGACCTCGTGCTGCAGATCCTTGACCACGGAACGGATCTCGGCCAGGTCCCCGGTGTGGCTGACCCCGCCGGCCCAGCCCACGCGCATCTTCCTGCCCATGCGGCGGCAACCCTCCAACGGCCTCCACCATTCCGGCAACAGGCCATTGAGCGCCACCCGGATATCGCCATGAAACTCCGCGTATTCCTGTGCCAGGACTGGCGTGGACACCACCAGCCAATCGACCTGCTCGATGGCGCGGCGCATCTTCTTGACCCAGCCCTGGGAGACCTTCTTGCGATAGACGCTGCGGGTCGGGATATTGGGCAGATAGTCATCGAACTCCAGCACCACCTTGGCGCCGGTGATCTCGCGATAGCGCCGGATCTGGGTCAGGATGCCTTCGTTGATCCATGCCCCCTGCAGCACGATGACGTCCGGCTGGATGCGGGCCACATCGGTGAAATGGAAATCCTGGAACTTGACGCCGCCTTCGACCCGCAGTTCGCCCGACATCGCCTTGAAGGGCAGCAGGATCCGGTAATGGCCGCAGCCGTGCCAATCCATATGCGAGGCCAGCGCCACCGGCAACGGCCGTCCCGGCAACGGTTCGTGAATCCGCGACGCATCCTGGCTCAGATTGAACCCGGGCGACTGCTTGCCGAAGGCGGGGTGGTAATAAGGATCACGCGCCAGTTGCGGCAACCAGCGGGCATACAGCCGATCACGCTGCTCGTCGTCGGGGCGCGCGGCAAGGCCGAATTTTTCCGTCAGCAGACGGGTCGCCCCGCCCATGTGCAACAGGCCGGTATCGGGCTCCAGGGCCAGCAGGTAGCCGGCCTGCACCGCTTTCAGGGACAGGTCCGTGTCCGCATAGTAGACAGGGAAAGACCGGGCGTCGAAACCGCCCAGTTCTTGGAAGATGGACCGCCGCATCATCAGGCACGATGCGCTCAGGGCGCCGGCGTTCTGCTGAACGGCCAGGCGATACATATAGCCCTGCCGATCGGACGGCTCGCCCCGGAAAGCCGACCCGACACTATTGTCCAGCCCGGGCACCTGGCCGTATTGATCGACCCGGCCACCGGGCAGATCCAGACGGGTGCCCGCCATGCCGACCTCCGGACGCAGGGCGAGCCGCAGCAGGCGCTCCAGCCAGTCGGAGCGCGTGTGCGGAGAAAACTGGATGTCGTTGTTCAGGAACAGCAGGACATCGCCTCGCGCCCGTTCGGCGGCGAAGTTGTTCATGGCGGCGAAATCGAAAGCCTGCGGCCAGCGCAGGACGCGCACCTGATCGAGCGCCATGTCTTCGAGTTTCGCCAGAAACTCGACCGCGCCAGGTTCCTCGCTGCCGTTGTCCACGATCAGCAATTCGTAGTTCGGGTAGGCCGTGCGTTCCATCAAGCCTTCGACGCAATCGCGCAAGATGGAGAACTGGTCCCGGGTCGGCACGATGATGGAGACCAGCGGCCGTTGCGGCAGGGGGTATTCGACGCGAAACAGGCCCGGGGCCGGTCCTGGCTGGACCAGGGCATCCAGCCCCATGCGCACGAAATGGGTTTGCGTCACGGCGGGAAACCAGGTCAGGGTATCGGCATCGGACACCCATTCCATCAGACCACGGGCGCCATGCAGGAGTACTTCCGGCACGTGCCCCACCACGGGCGGCCCGGCCTGCTCCACCATCCGCCAGATCAGATCGACCGGCGCCAGGTCGGCCATCTGCGCATCGAGCCCGCCCGCTGCCTGGATGACGGCCGTGCTGATCACCAGGTTCCGTCCGACATAGGGATAGCTGCGCAGCAGATCGATGCTGAAATCCGGTTTCAGCATCGGATTGGCCGAACGCCCCTCTTTCAGGACGGCCTCATCGACATACCAGATCAGCGGATCCGGCCGGCGCAGGCGGTATTCGCCCAGGGCCAAGGTGGCGTGCGGCAGCAGCCGGTCGCCCGCGTGCAGGATCCACAGAAAATCGGGCAGACCGCCCTGCTCCACCCTGCGGGACAGCAGTCGAGGCCACGGCTCGGCGCCGCCGACGCGTTCGGCGCCCTGCGCGATGCCTTCAGGCACGGCGCCGTTGCCGATCAGCCAGACGCCCTCCACGGGCCGATGCTGAACGCCCAGGCTTTCCAGGGTATCCGCCACCGCCTGGACATCCACGCCGTCCGGCACGATGATGGCCGCGCCCAGCGTCCCCACGTCCGGGTTCGCCTGCAGCATGGTCTGGACCGCAAGGATACGGGCCGCGGAGGGAGCCCGGTCACGCATCCAGTTGGGGACGCCCCAGGATGCGGCTTCCTGCTTCTTCTTCTCCAATTCCTTGGCGCGGTCACGGATGCGTTCGGCGAGCGGGAATGGTTCAAAGTCCTTGTCCGGATCGTTCAGGGGCCTGATACGGACCAGATGATTGTCCTTGGCGCGGTACCAGCCCAATTCGCGGATCATGCGCCTGAAATCGCTGTGGCCTTTTTCGCCGATGCCGGGCTGATCGCGGCCTTTCTGGCTGAACTGCTCTTTCGAAACACGGAACGCCGAATAGGGTTCGCGCAGTAACGCCAGATCGCCACGGCGCAACAGCTTGACCGTCACGGCAAGATCAGCCACCCACTCGATGTACTGGCCGCCCAGTTTATATAGACCCGCATGCTCGACGCAGATCGGACCATAATCATCCCTGCGGAACATGATGGAGGATGGCTCGCCGGTGAAGTTCAGCGTGACATCGCCCAGGAAGGAAACGAGATCCTTTCCCTGGATGACGACGTCCTCTTCGAACAGGGAAGCCGTCGCGGCGTTATCCACCAGCTTTTCCCCTTGTTCGTCCACCAGCAGGCGGCGGGAGCCGACCACGGAAACCTGTTCATCCCGCGCCAGTACCTGGACGAACCTGGACAGGGAACCCTCCAGGAGAAAATCATCATCGAACAGAGGCTTGATGTATTTGCCGCGTGCCCGCCGGATGCAGGCCGAGAAATTGCCCCCTCCGCCCAGAGCCGGTTCGTTCCTGTGATATCGGAAATTGCCTATTTTCTCGTCTTCAACGATTTTTTTCAGTAAATCATGGACCTCGTCCGAGGGACAATCATCTCCGATCACAATCTCGTAATCGGAAAAGTCCTGCGCCAGCAGGCTGTCCATCGCCGCCTGGAGATACTTCGCCCTGAACGCCGGAATCACCACGGAAACCAGGGGGGGATGCTCGCTCTGCAGGGTTTCGAAATCCATTGCCATCAATCAGTTCCCGCTTCCTGCTCAATCAAATTTTCTGGATGAGATAGCTGTTCTCGAATCCACGAACGGATCCCAGCACATTGAATCCATTGAAATACCCACCCGCCCGGAGCAGATCCACGGCGGGTCCGACTTCCGGGCTGTACCTGGCATCCATGTAATCATCGAATACCACGAACCCTTCGGAAACCACGCTCGGGGAATACAGCAGGAAGTCCAGCAGGACGTTCCGGCCCTCATGCCCGCCATCGATATGCAGCAGCGCCACGCTGGGGGAAAGTTCCTGGAAACGCTCGGCGCACAATTCGGAGAATCCCCTCAGGACAATCGCATTCGGAAACAGCAGATTCCTGTAGTGGCTGAATTCCTCGTACTGCTTCGGCAGCGCGAAAGGATCGATCCCGACGATCCTTCTTTCGTGGTTGCACACCTCGTTCATCAAGGACAGGGATTTGCCTTTCCAGACGCCGATCTCGACGATGTCGCCGGGCAGATCTCCGATCAGCGTGCATAGATACGCCAGCAGCCGGATCTGATCGTGAAACGAAAGTTCCTTGCGATCCATTGCCTGTTCAGGCGGCAGGAGCGCCTGGGCATGCCCGAACCCTGTTCCGAGCAATTCCCAGATCGTGGCGACCATCTCATTCAACTGCGGATTTTCCAGGAACTCATACAGCTGTTTTCTGGTGATCATTGATGTCCTTGAACGATCGAAATGGCGCCTGTCTTTACAGGAAATCCACCGGGTTTCCCACCATCCCATGGAGTATGATCGGAACGGTTTCCCATCCTGCCTACGCGGCCCATCCGGGCACAGGACGACATGATCTCACAGCGCCCCGTTTTCGTCACCGAGCCGCACCTGCCTCCTTTGCAGGAATTCATTCCCTATCTCGAAAAGATCTGGGCCAGCAAACGCCTGACCAATGGCGGCCCCTTTCATGAACAGCTGGAAAACGAACTGGCCTCGTATCTGGGCGTCCGGCACCTGAGCCTGTTCGCCAACGGCACCCTGGCGCTGGTCACCGCCCTGCAGGCCCTGCGGATCGGCGGCGAGGTCATCACCACGCCTTATACCTTTGCCGCCACCGCGCATTCGCTGCTTTGGAACAACATCAAACCCGTGTTCGTCGACGTCGATCCGGCCACCTGCAACCTGGACCCGGAGCGCATCGAGGAAGCCATCACGCCCGCCACCACGGCCATCCTGCCGGTGCACTGCTATGGCATGCCCTGCGCCGTCGACCGCATCCAGCGGATCGCGGATACCTACGGCCTGAAAGTCATCTACGACGCGGCGCACGCATTCGGCGTCAAGCAGGACGGCGCCAGCATCCTGAACCACGGCGATCTGGCCGTCCTCAGTTTTCACGCCACCAAGGTGTTCAACACCTTCGAGGGCGGCGCCATCGTCTGCCCGGACGCCAGGATCAAGCAGCGCATCGACTATCTGAAGAATTTCGGCTTTGCCAATGAAGTCACCGTGGTGGCACCCGGCATCAACGGCAAGATGAACGAAATCTGTGCGGCCATGGGGCTGCTGCAACTCGAACACATTGATCAGGCGCTGGATATCCGGACGGCCATTCACCGCCGCTACCGGGAAGCCTTCGAAAACACCCCCGGTCTGCGCCTGCTGCAGGCGTCGGCCGGACTGGAATGGAACCACGCCTACTGCCCCCTGTTCGTCGGCCCGGACCATCCCGTCAGCCGCGACGAACTGTACGCCCTGCTGAAATCGCATCAAATTCACGCCCGGCGCTACTTCTATCCTCTGGTCAGTTCGTTTCCCATGTATCGCGGGCTGCCCAGCGCGGCCGACGGACACCTGCCTCATGCCCATGCCCTCGCCGAGCAGGTTCTCTGTCTGCCCATCTACCCCACTCTGCAAAGAGAAGACCAGGAACGGATCATCGACATGATCCTGCAGACGGCCCGATGAGCAAACGCATCCTGGTCTTTCCCTGCGGCTCGGAAATCGGCCTGGAAATTCATCGGGCCTTGCGCTATTCCGCCCATTTCGACCTGATCGGCGCATCCAGCGTGGACGATCATGGCCGATTCGTCTACGAGGACTACGTGGGTGGCCTGCCCTTGCACGACAGCCCGGATTTCGCTGCGCGCCTGGCCGACATCGTCCGGTCACGCCGGATCGACGCCCTCTACCCGACGATGGACGCGGTGGCCGAAACGCTGCAGAACCTGGCGGAACGCCTGGACGTGCGCGTGATCGGCAGCCCGCCGGCAACCACCCGCGTGTGCGCCTCCAAAACCCTGACCTACGACGCGCTGGACGGCCTGGTTCCCACCCCGGAGCGCTATTCCGGCCTGGAGGCCGTCCCCGCCTATCCGGTCTTCATCAAGCCCGACCGGGGCTACGGATCGCGCCACACGGCCCGTGCCGACCATGCCGGCGATGCCGCCGCGCTGCTGGCCCGGCATGCCGATCGGAAGATGCTGATTCTGGAATACCTGCCGGGCCGGGAATGGACCATCGACTGCTTCTCGGATCGCCACGGCGCGCTGCTGTTTCACGCGGCCCGGGGGCGCGACCGCGTCAGCAACGGCATCAGCGTCCATACCTCGCCCAGCGCCGAGTTCTCCGAACGGTTCGCGGACTGGGCCGCCGCCATCAATCAAAAGCTGAAGCCGCGCGGCGCCTGGTTCTTCCAGGCCAAGCTGGATCGTACCGGCCAGCCCAAACTGCTGGAGGTCGCCGCCCGCTTCGCGGGATCGTCCGCCCTGCAGCGCGGCACCGGCGTCAATCTGCCGCTGCTGAGCGCATTCGACGCCTTTGACTGGCCAGTCTCGATCGCCGCCAACGACTACCCGATCGAACTGGACCGCGCGCTGGAAAACCGGTTCCGGATCGAACTCGAATTCAGGCACGTCTACATCGACCTGGACGACTGCCTGCTCATCAAGGGGCGGGTCAACACCGCCTTGCTGGCCTTCCTGTACAAGGCCATCGATGACGGCTGCACGATCACGCTGCTGACGCGGCATGCGGACGATCCGCGCGAAACCTTGCGCCGCGCCCGCCTGGAAGCGGTCTTCGATCGCATCGTCCACATCACCGACGGCGGGCCGAAGTCGGATCACATCGACCTGCTGCCAGCCATTTTCATCGATGATTCGTTCCGCGAAAGAGCGGCGGTGGCCCGGCAACGGGGCATCCCTGTATTCGCCCCGGACATGATCGAAGCCCTGTCCTGAGAAGCCCGGTACCCGCCATGAAAACCATTCTGACCTACGGCACCTTCGATCTTTTCCACATCGGCCATCTGCGCCTGCTGCAGCGCTTGAGCGCCCTGGGCGACCGCCTGATCGTCGGGGTGTCCACCGATGAATTCAATCATCTCAAGGGCAAGAAGACGGTGGTTCCGTTCGCGGACCGGATCGAGATCGTGCGGGCCCTGGCCTGCGTCGACCTGGCCATCCCCGAAACCTGCTGGGAGCAGAAGGTCGATGACATCAAGCGGCACGAGGTTTCGATCTTCGGGATGGGCAACGACTGGGCGGGCCGATTCGATGAACTAAAGGCGCATTGCGAGGTGGTCTATCTGCCGCGCACCGAAGGCATTTCCAGCACGCATATCCGGAAAACGCTGAAAATACTCGACCAGACGCATGTAGAGGAACTGAAGCACGCGCTCGATCTCATCTCCTCGATCATCGACCGTTTCGATTGAGCAAGGCGCCCGATACATGATCCGGCTATTTTTCTTTCTGATCCATCCCCTGTGGCGGCTCATCGACCGGATGACTCCCAAGCGGGCCGATTGCTGGGCCTTCTCGACGCATCACCTGCATACCGGCCGCTTCATCGAGAACCAGCGCGCGATGTTCGAACTGGTCAAGCGGGATCCCGGCATACACAAGATCGTGTTTTATCGCGGCAAGACACCGGACCTGCAGATCCAGGACGCGATCCGGTACAGGGTGCTCAGACACGGCACACTGCGCGGCCTGCTGTGGCTCGCCCGCTGCAAGGTCGTTTTCCTGACGCACTCGGTCTCCATGGACTATTCGCTGCGCTGGCGAAATGGGCGGTTCAGCATCCTGAAGCTTTCCATGCGCAACAGGGTCGTGGTCAACCTGTGGCATGGCATACCGCTGAAACGCCTGCTTTATGCGGCCAACGACGCCGCATCCCGTCACACCGACCGCATCAAATACCGCACCCGGGAAAGGCTGGGATATGCCGGCCTCATCGCATCGTCGGACATCGACAGCTATGCCATGGCCGCCATGTTCTACCCGCTGAACTACCGCCAAGTCTGGATCACCGGCCTGCCGCGCAACGACTTCCTGGCGCAGGCGGAGGAACGGCTGCCACCCTATATCCAGGATACGCTGCGCCTGATCCGCGAAAAGCGCAGGGGAAAGAAACTGGTGGTCTACGCCCCGACCTACCGCCAGACGGCGATTAGCGACGGGGCCCGCTATTATCAGTTTTCGGCCGGGGAGATCGAGCGGCTGAAGTCCGTCCTGCATGCGCACGGCGCAGTCCTGGGCTATCGCCCGCACTACTTCAAGAACAGCGCGAATTATTTCAACATGGACGAATACGTGGACGACGACTCCATATTCGACATGTCGCAGACGGCCGTCCCGGAGTTCTCGGCCCTGGCGAGGGAATGCGACCTGCTCGTCACGGACTACTCCAGCGTCTATATCGAAGCGCTTTATCTCGACAAACCCATCATCTGCTTTGGCTACGACATCGAGCACTACAAGGCTCACGAGGACGGACTGCTCTATGACATGGAACTGGCTTTCCCCGGGCCCATCGCACAGGACTTCGACGCCCTGATCGGGCACATCGACGAAGCATTGCGTCATGACGGCGGAGCCGCCCGTCAACAGCGGGCCACCGCCAGAAAGATATTCTTCAGATACAGCGACTCGATGAATTCGGAGCGGGTCAGGCAGGAAATACTGAAGCGCCTCGGAGACGAGGCGCAAGGCGTCACCCGAACGCTTTCCTCTTCAGCCGATACGCCCGCCCCTTCCAGCGATTGATCCTGACCGCCCACCTGGACATCGCGGAATATATTCCGCTGTTCCCGGTGGCAGCGGCCAGCACCAGCGGGTCCGGCCCCCACAGCCCGAGCATGCGGCGAAAA
Organism: uncultured Castellaniella sp.; assembly: GCA_965652675.1. Classification (GTDB taxonomy): domain Bacteria; phylum Pseudomonadota; class Gammaproteobacteria; order Burkholderiales; family Burkholderiaceae_B; genus Castellaniella. The sequence goes on along the minus strand of CBFGXR010000001.1, from coordinate 16,530 downwards.
TCCATCAACAGCGCCGACATTTCCTTCAGATAGTCCCCTTCCCTCACCTTCGGGATGCGCGATCCGGTATTGATGACGCCGAACAAGGTGGATCGTATGTAGCCATAGAGCTTCACTCCGTACCACCGGCGGTAATCCGCCCGATCCTTCAGCAGGGCCTCGATGCGGCGGCACTCGCGGATGATGTTGAAATGGCCGTCATGGGTCGTATGCAGGCTGGACTGAGGGTGCCGCCTGTAGTTGTGAAGGACATCGGGTATGTAATAAAAGGCGCCGGCCTCGACCGTCGCGCGGATGCTCCACACCATGTCCTCGTAATAGGTCTGGCGGGGGAACAGCAGTCCGCGGTCCCTGATGAAACCCATCCTGTAGGCCTTGTTCCAGGGAACGTGCAGATTCCTGATGGCGCCTTTCCTGACGGCCGGGTCGGTCAGGTCCACCCACCGGTCGCCCAGGTCGACATACCGGTTGGGCACATTGGGGATTTTCCTGCCATCCGGCCACACCTGCTGATGATTGAACATCAGGACATCCGGTTTCCACTCCCGCAGGCAGCCCGCGATGCGCGGAATGGCTTCCGGCTCGAACCAGTCATCGCCATCGAGGAACATGCAATATTCCCCGGAGGCATGTGCCAGTCCTATGTTTCTTGCCTCTCCGGGACCCAGGTTTTCATGGTTCTCGACGATCCTGAACGCCGACCCGCATCCCGCCGCCATGCGGCGGATCAGTGCCAGGCTCCGGTCCGTCGAGCCATTGTCGACCACGATGATTTCGTGGTCCGTCCCGGCAGGGCACAGGCAGCTCGAAACCGCCTGCTCTATGTAACGCTCGCCATTGAAAGAAACGATGATGATAGATAGCAGCATTGCAACAATATACCCATCCGGAACGAAGCCAGTCTTCCGCCCGCTGGAACGCCAGGCTACCGCCGGGCGAACCTCATTTTGAAATCGAACGCGGTCTTCCCCATCCTTTTCATCCGGGCCGCCCACGCCGCCGCGCGAAAATAGGCATCCCGACGCCCCGTCATGGCGGCATAGAACAACAGATCGGGCTTCCATATTCCCAGCAGGGACCGGAATTCCCTCAGGAGAACCACCATGTCCCGGAGATAGGCCTCTTCCCTGGACTCCGGTATGCGGTATCGGGTATTGATCACGCCATACAGCGCCGATTGCGCATATCCGTACAGTGCCATGCCATACCAGCGGCGATAGTCATCATGCTCGCCCAGGAAATCCTTGAGCCGCCGGCACTCGTGGATCACGGCGAAATGGCCTTCGTTTCTGGTGTTGATGCTCGACTGCGGATGCTGCCTGTAGTTGTAGACGATGTCCGGCATGAAATGGAAGGAGTCCGCGCATACCATCGCCTTGATGCTCCACAGCAGGTCCTCGTGATAGACGAGCCTGGGGAATTCGAGCCCGTGCCTGCTCACGAACTGCCTGCCATAGGCCTTGTTCCATGAGATGTGCAGGTTCCTGATGGCCCCCTTTCTGACATCCGGATCGGTCAGATCCGCGGGCTCGCCGCGCAGATCGACATACCGGTTCGGAATGTTCGGGATCTTCCTGCCATCCGGCAGGGCCCGCTGATGGTTGAACATCAGCAGATCGGGGCGCCACTGGCGCAGGCGATCCATCACCCGCCGGATCGCGCCGGGCTCGAACCAGTCGTCGCCATCCAGGAACATGAAATAGTCGCCGGACGCCTGTCTCATGCCGATGTTGCGCGCTTCCCCGGGCCCCACGTTCCCGTCGTTCGAGATGAGCTTGAGCGGCCATTCCCGCCCGTCCATCAAGTCATGGACGACCTCGCCCGTGCGATCCGTCGACCGGTTGTGAACGACGAGCACCTCGCAATCGGGGTCATCGAAGCACGCGCAGCTGGCGATCGCCTGCTCGATGTAGTCCTCGTTGTTGTATGCGACGACGATGATGGACAATAGCATTGCGGTAGCATCCTCGTATGGCTGCGCGCCGGATGGTCGAAAAAGTCGGGATGCCCGATGAGGAAAGCCTGAGCCTGCATGCCGGATCAGGAACGGTTCATCCAATATTCCCTGTCATCCTGGGCATGCAAGGACTGGAGGGTATAACGATCCGCCAGAATGCCGATGACCAGGCTTTCGAGATGCCGCAGGATCCTGGCATCGCCGCGGTACAGCTTCTGCAGATCGTCCAGGTAGTAGACGACGAGATCGTGCATCGTCAATACGTCCCGGTTGCCCGTGATCCGCTGCGAATAACCCACCGGCCGCGCACCATCGAAATACCTTCGAAAATAGATTTCATCCTCGAGGAAGCGCGCCTCGCCGTGCCAGAGCAGGCGGCTCAGCACCACATGATCCAGGCCTCGGACATGCCTGAACTCCAGATCGTCGAGGCAGTTTTTCCGGAATACGGAATAGAACATCGTGCAGTTGGTCAGCAACCTGACGGACTGCAGATACCTTTCCACGCGCCTTGGGCTGAAGTCGTAGACGGCCTCCGGCATGAAGGCAGGCTCCGAATCATCGACGAACCGGAATGGCCGCCCCGCGGCCAGGGCGACACCGGGATCCTCGTCCAGGCATCGCACGGATCGCTCCAGCAGGCCGGGGGATATGCAGTCGTGCGCGCCGAGCCACATGAAATACTCGCTCATCGAATTCCTGAACAGGAACTCGCTGTTTCTCGCCGCGCCGATATTTTCCGCATGCCGGTGCAGCACGAACCGCCCGTCGCCCGCGCAACGATCCTGGATCAGATCCCAACTGCCGTCCGTCGAGTGGTTGTCGCAGACCAGATACTTCACCTCGCCATAGGTCTGCGCCTTCAGGGCATCCAGCATCCGGGACAGGTATCCCGCCTCGTTGTAGACCGGAATCCCCACGCAAAGCCGGCAGGTCCGATCGACTAGCATGCCGCCACCACGAAAACGACGTTCCTCATATTCGGCTCCATCACACACTCATTCGGACGCCAGGCCCGATTCCTGCAACGCGCGTCTCGCCCGCACGGCGTCGACGCGCATCTCCTCCGGCGCCTCGAAGGGGCGGCTGTCGATCCAGAACGCCGGATCCGCGCCGCCCTCCGGCATCCGGCCTGCGCGCAGACAATCGATGTGCCAGGCATTGAAAGACTCCGTATACGCCAGCCGCGAGGGCGGAAAGCGCCCTCCCTGGAAACCGACTCCGTCCTGGGTGGTCGTCAGCGTCCCCTTGCGATAGGAAAGCAGGGAAAGCGGCTCACGGACCTGCCGGATCGACCGCGGCCCGTAGACCGATCGAAGCCGCCAGAAGAACTCGGTATCGGCGCCCATGCGCACGCCGCAATCCCAGGCGCCGGTTTCCCGCAACACCCTGGATCTTCGAAACAGCAGGGAAGAATAATTGAAATGGACCAGATCTGCGTGACTGCTGGTATTGATCGAGCCATCGTCATGGATCCGCACGGCGCAGGAAGTCGTGGCGATCAGGCTTTCGTCCCGCAGCAGGGGCGCCACCTGCCATTCGAGCTTGAGGGGGTGGGACCAGTCGTCCGAATCCAGGCACGTCACGAACTCCCCGCGAGCATGATGCAGGCCTATGCTTTTCGCGAGATAGGTGCCGACGTTGTTCCGCAACCGGATCATGCGCACGCGGGGATCCCGATCCGCCCATGCCTGTATCACGTCGGGCGTATCGTCGCCGCTGGCATCATCCACGACGATGACCTCCAGGTCTTCGTAAGTCTGGCGCAAGGCGGACTCGATCGCGGCGGAAAACCGGGCTCCCGAGTTGAAGGACGTCATCAGGATCGTGACGAGCGGTCCGTGCCGGCCGGGCAGCGCGGCCGGCACCCCGACATTGCAGGGGTTGAGCGGCAGGTCGGCATCGAGCGGCGCCAGGGGAGGCATGCCATAGGCCTCAAGCAGCCGGTTGAGCAGATCGGCCTGCTGCGCCGGCGGGACGACGTCCAGCGCCATCCTGTACAGGTAAAGCTCGGGATACCGGCCGGCCTGCCCCTCGGCGAATGCCGCTTCCAATACGGCTCTGGCCTCATCCATGCTCCCGGCCCGCTGCAGCAGCAAGATGCGCAAGGTCGGCGGCAGCTCGTTCAACGCATCCCCGGCCAGGGCCAGGGATGCACGAGGCAAATAAAACGAGAGATGCTTGGCGATGGAAAGACGCAGCGGCTTCGAGACGTCGTCCCAGGGAACCGAGGCCAGCAGTTCCACGACCCGCGCGTCCTGGCCGCAGGCGGCCATCGAGATCACGGACGGCAGCAGATGCCGTTCGATGTACCGCGGATCGGCGGGCCGTAACGGCAGCGCGGCGACCGTCGCGTACATGCCCAGCCTGAAATAGGCCCAGGGCTGCCAGATGCCCATTTCTTCGGTCGGTTCTGAACGGGTCAGCGCCAGCGCGCGCGTGAATTCATCACGATCCGCACAGGATTGGGCACGAAGCGTCCCGGGCATAGGTCATCCTCAAAATCAAGAAGATCGGCTTTATACGCGTTTCAAGAACCCATCAGGCGCGACCGTGACCTGCAGCTTATTGTGCATGCCCCGGTCGATCTCGAACTCCGGGTGCTGCGCCAGATAGGCATGCACCGCTGTCTTCGGATTGTTCCCCGGGTCCCACGGACGATCTGCAAAGAACCCTTGCGGCATGTCCTCCACGAAGGTATCGAACACCACGCAGTAGCTGCCCACGCTCACCAGCGGCGCGTAAGCCTCCAGTTCGGCCAGCACGTGATCGTGCGTGTGGTTGCTGTCCAGGCACACCATCACCTTCGCATGACCCGCCGCCAGGTGGCGCACGCGCTCGATGGTTTTGTCGGCAACGCTGGAACCCTCGATCATGTGGATGCGAGAGGCCATCGGATGCCGCTCCATCGCGTCGCGGTTGTGCGCCCGGATGTCGATATCGATGCCCAGCACCTTTCTTTTCGAGACCCGCGGATCGAACGATACGCCCGCCTCGATCGCATCGCACATGTCCAGCAGCGCCAGCATCGAGGCGCTCAGCGCCAGCGACCCGCCATGGGCGATGCCCGTCTCGATGATCAGATCGGGCCTGACCGTCCAGACCAGTTCCTGCATCGCCACCATGTCCTGGGGATACTGGATGATGGGCCGGCCCATCCAATCGAAGTTGTAGACGTACTTGCGCGCCATGGACTCGCGCAGCCACTCCTGGGACAGGCGCTTGAAGCCCTCGTCCCGCCCGTACTGGTCGATGTGCTCCACCCGCTCCTGACGGAACGCGGCAATGGGGTCTTGGTTTGTCATGTGATGAGCCAATGAGTGAGTTATTGATCGAGGTATTTCCGGAACGCTTCCACCAGACCCGGCACCGCATCGAATACCGGCGCCGGCTCGAAACCGAACTCTTCCCGGATCCGGGCGATGTCGATCGGCGCAAACCGGTATTCGCGCGCATCCGGCACGTGGCCGACCGCGCAGCCAGTCGCCCGCGCCAGCGCGTCGCACCAGCGTGCATGCGTGAGATTGACGCCGCTGGCGACGTTGTAGACGGACGCCTTCCCGTGCAAGCCGATCCGCATGATCAGTCCGACAGCGTCGCGCAACAGGATGTAGTCCTTCTCGGAACTCGGCGCGCTCCTGAGCGCAATGCGCCCCGAGAGCGCCTCCCGGATCAACTCCGCATGGAAGTTATGGGTATGCGGATCGAACCCCACGACGTTCGAAAGACGCGCGACGCGGCAGTGCGGCTTGCCCGCATGCAGGCAGATCGCCTCTCCCGTCAGTTTCGACAGGTTATAAAGGTCGGAAGGATCATTGGGATTGACGGTCAGCGGCGCATCCTCGTGCGCACGGCCGGCGCCCGCGTACACACGCGTCGAGGAAAGATACAGCATGGACTGGAAGCGATGGCGCTCGAGCAAGTCCGAGAGCACCGAGACATGAGCCCGAACGGTATCGAAGGGGCGGCTACGGAAGTCGGCCGTCACACCGATGCAGTAGAACACGTGACCCAGATCCAGGGCTGGGTCCGGACGCTCGTCCCTGCCGGGCGCATGCACCTCGTACCCGGCATCGACCAGGGACCGCGTCAACGCCTGGCCGATGAACCCGCTCGCGCCGAACACCGTGCAGCGTGTCATGACCGGCTGCCCAACTGCCGCAGGGGATTGCCACCATACACGCCATAGGCCTGCAGCTCCCCGCGCACGACGCTGCCGGCGGCAATGACCGCACCCCGGCGCACGCGCGCGCCATCGAGCAGCACGCAATTGGCCCCGATCCAGACATCGTCCTCGATCACGATGCCGCCCTTGCCGGGCCGGAATCCCTGGCTGCGGATCAGCCGCTCGCGCGACCTGTATTCGTGGTTCACCGGCGCAAACGTGCAATTGGCCGCAATCGCCACGCTATTCCCGATGACGATCCCGTTGCCGGTGTAGAACACGCAGCCCGAGTTGATCACCACGTCGGCGCCGACGACCATGTCCCCCGCGCCGCCTGCGGGCTTGACCTTCACGAAGGCATCCACCACCGATCGCTCGCCGATGACGATCCGTGAGCCCCTGACGGAGTCCTCGATGTCGGCCAGGGGGGACACGACCGCGGACGGATCCACATCGATCATATGATCTCCAGCTGCGGCACCGCCGTCACGAATCGCGTCCCTCGATCGGCCAGATGCCTGTTCTGCTCCCTGACCTCCGCCGCGATGTTCCACGGCAGGATCAGCAGGTAATCGGGCCGCCGTTCGGCCAGCGCCTGCGGCGCGAGGATCGGAATGTGGCTGCCCGGCAGGTACTTGCCCTGCTTGGCCGCCGCCGCATCGCACACGAACGGCAGCAGGTCGGGCTTCGCACCCGCGTAATTCAGCAAGGTATTGCCCTTGGCGGCGGCACCGTAGGCCGCCACGGTCTTGCCCAGGCGCTTCTGCTCCAGCAGAAAGCCCAGCAGGGCGTCCTTGACCCGGTCGGCGCGCGCCTGAAAAGCCTGATAGGTCGCAAGTTCCAGCAAACCGCCGTCCGTCTCCAGGTGCAGGATGCGCTCCACCTCGGGCTGCCGCATAAACGCCGCATGGGCATGGCAACCGTAGACGCGCACGCTGCCGCCATGCGTGGGCAATTCCTCGATATCGTAGATCCGCAGGCCGGCGGCCTCGAAGATCCGGCGCACCGCATGGATGGACAGATACGAGAAGTGTTCGTGGTAGACGGTGTCGAACTGGTTGTTCTCGATCAGGCGCAGCAGGTGCGGGAATTCCAGCGTGATCGTGCCTTCGGGTTTCAGTACGGCCGCCAGGCCGCGCGTGAAATCGTTGATGTCGGGCACGTGCGCGTAGACGTTGTTGCCCGCGATCAGGTCGGCCTGGCGGCCCTCGCCGGCCAGCCGGCGGCCCAGCGCCTCGCCGAAGAACTCGCGCAGCACCGGCACGCCGATCGCCTCGGCCGCCGCCGCCGTGCCGGCCGTGGGCTCGATGCCCAGGCATGGGATGCCGGCGGCGACGAAATTCTTCAGCAGGTAGCCATCGTTGGAGGCGACCTCGATCACGAAGCTGCCGGCGCCCAGGTCCAGGCGTCGCGTCATGGCTTGCGCATAGCGTTGCGCGTGGGACAGCCACCCGCCGGAGGTGCTGGAAAAATAGGCATAGTCCGGGCTGAACAGTTCGTCGGCCCGCGCATAGTCCTCGGTCTGCACCAGCCAGCACTGGTCGCAGACGCGGATCTTCAGCGGGAAATACGTTTCGGGCCGGTTCAGGTCCCCGGCCTTCAGGTAGGCGTTCGAGGGCGGTGCAAAGCCCAGGTCCAGGAACGTATGGCGCAACGGCGCGCCGCAATGACGGCAATTCATGAAGTCAAATCCAGTCCGGTGAATTCCGGGGTCAGGCCGGGATGCCGCAAATCGCGCTCGGACCGCAGGGCGATCGGCAGGGGCCATCCGATGCCCAGCGCCGGATCGGTGGCCGACAGCCCCGCTTCGGCCTGGGCGGCATAGGGCGCGGAGTGCAGGTACAGCAGTTCGCAATCGTCGGTGAGCGCCTGGAAACCGTGCGCGAACCCCTCCGGGATCAGCAGGGCGCGACCATTGTCGGCGGACAGTTCCACGGCGCCCCAGTGCAGAAACGTGGGCGACCCGGCCCGCAGGTCCAGGCCCACGTCCCACACCGCGCCGCGCAGACAGGTGACGAGCTTCATCTCGGCGTGCGGCGGGCGTTGGAAATGCAGGCCCCGCACCGTGCCGCGCGTCCGGGTCCAGGTGTGATTGATCTGGGCGATGGGTTTGTCCCAGCCGGCGGGCGCCAGCTCCTCGGCGCAGAACAGTCGCGCCAGGAATCCCCGTTCATCGCCCAGGCGCTGGCGTTCAACGATGCGCAAACCCGTGACGCCGGTCTCAATGATGGTAAAGCGGCTCATGATCCCGCCGCTTCGAAGGCCTGGAGGTCGGCCTCGCACAGGGCACGGGCGTCCGCGCCTTCATGCTGGCGGCGATACCAGGCCATCGTCTTGTCGATCGAGGCATCCAGCCCCCATCGCGGCTGCACGCCCAGCACCGTGCGCGCCCGCGCAATCTCCAGGGCCAGCCAGCCGGCCTCGTGCGGCCCCTCGGTGCCGTCGCCCCATTGGATTTCGCCTGCGCCATAAGCGTGCCGTGCCCGCTCGATCACCTGGCGCACCGTGGCGGCCTCGTGCGTGTGCGGGCCGAAGTTGTAGGCGCCCGCCAAGGCCGGCCGCGCGTGCAGGGTCTCGGCCAGGCGCAGATAGGCTCCGAGCGGCTCCAGCACGTGCTGCCAGGGCCGGATCGCCTGCGGACGGCGGATCGGCAGGGGCCGGCCCGCCTGCCAGCAGCGCACAGCATCAGGGATCAGCCTGTCGGCCGCCCAGTCACCGCCACCGATGACGTTGCCCGCCCGCGCCGAGGCCACCGCCACACCCTGGGCGCACAGCCAGGCGTCGCGGTAGCTGGCGATCGCCAGTTCGCTGGCCGCCTTGCTGGCGCTGTAGGGATCGTGCCCGCCCAGCGCGTCATCCTCGCGATAAGGCCAGGCCTGCTCCAGGTTGCGGTAGACCTTGTCGGTCGTCACCATCACGGCGGCCCGCACGCTCTCCAGGCCACGCAGCGCATCGAGCACGTGGACGGTGCCCATGACGTTGGTGGCATAGGTCGCCAGCGGATCCTCGTAGCCGGCGCGCACCAGCGCCTGCGCAGCCAGGTGAAAGACGATTTCGGGCTCGGCCCGGTGAACCCGGTCGGCCACGGCCCGCGCGTCGCGGATATCGACGAAATGACTGTCGCACAGGTCACCGATCCTCGCCAAGGCGTACAGATTCGATTCGCCGACTGGCGACAGCGCGATGCCCGTTACCTGCGCGCCCAAGCGATGCAGCCACAGCGCCAGCCAACTGCCCTTGAACCCGGTATGGCCAGTCAGCAGCACCCGCCGGCCTCGCCAGAAGGCGGGATCAGGGTTGACCGAGGCGGAGCCGTCCGCGCGCATCACGCCCAGGTCTTCCACGGCGCCTGGCCCGACACCCACAGGTCTTCGAGCAGGTTTTTTTCCCGCAAGGTGTCCATGGGCTGCCAGAAGCCACTGTGTTCATAGGCCATCAACTGGCCGTCATGCGCGAGCGAAGTCAGCGGCTCGCCTTCCCAACTGGTCTGATCGCCCTCGATCCGATCCAGGCACGCGGGCGACAGCACGAAAAACCCCCCGTTGATCAGTCCGCCGTCGCCACGGGGTTTTTCGGTGAACCCCGCCACCCGGTCGCCGTCGCGCCGGAGCGCACCGTACCGCCCCGGCGGCTGCACGGCCGTCACCGTCGCCAGGCGGCCATGCCGCTGGTGGAACCGCACCGAGGCGCCGATATCCACATCGCTGACCCCATCCCCGTACGTGAAGCAGAAGGCGTTCTCGTCCTTCACGTAGTCGCGCACCCGTCGCAGCCGACCGCCCGTGAGCGTGGTCTCGCCCGTATCCACCAGCGTCACCCGCCACGGCTCGGCATGCCGCTGATGGACTTCCATCCGGTTGGTGCTCATGTCGAAGGTCACGTCCGACATGTGCAGGAAGTAGTTGGCGAAATACTCCTTGATCACATAGCCCTTGTACCCGCAACAGATCACGAAGTCCTGGATGCCATGATGCGAGTACATCTTCAGGATGTGCCACAGGATGGGCTTGCCCCCGATCTCCACCATCGGCTTGGGCTTCAGGTGCGTTTCCTCCGAAATCCGGGTGCCCAGCCCCCCGGCCAGGATGACTGCTTTCACTGTAATATCCTATCGACAAAACACATGAGGCCCTTGTGTACGGCGAGACAGACGCCTCCTTTAAGGGAGCAAGAACCAAAAGGCGGGACGGCTCTTGATTTTACAGGAAAGCGGCTGAAACAAATCCAAGGAAACGGGAATTTTCGGCGCCTTCTTCAATGAATTCAGGAGATTTACCCCAGAGGACATCCGATGAAAATCATGACTCTTGCAGAACTATCGGAAAGATGGAAAAACGGCAAAGATTCCTCGAACAAAGAGATAAGAATCGGGATCAGGGTCGGGCGCAACCCGATCAGCCATCATCTATTGATATTGCTGGAAAAACTGAATCAATTCAAAAAAATAGACGGATTCGCCCTGACGAAACGCAGCGAATATGAAAAAGACAGCTCATGGTACCGGAACGAGTCACCCGGAGAAGTGCTGGTCACATACGAAAATCACGAAACCGGCCTGTTGAACGATTTCGACATGGTGCTATTGCCGGAATCAAACTTCGACGCATACTCAGAATATCCGAAAGAGCTGATCAAGATCGGCCTGCCTCATGGCGTGGACATCCCTCTGGGCAAAACCATCATGGACTATGGCGGCGGGATGGTTTTCGACTACATATTGAGTCCGACAAGGGAATCTCCCGGAAACGCCACCACCGCATTCCAAGACCTGCATCATCGAGAATTCCGCAACCACGTCAGCGATCATGTATGTCAAATTCCATTCGGTTTTCCAAAACTGGATGAATTTCTCAATACAGTCACGCGAGTTCCGCCGGTTGGATTGCATTCCATCGCCTATCACGTTGCGCTTCTGTCCGTGGAGGAAGAAAAATCCATCCGAATCATAGAGTCGACGCTCAGGAAATTGCTGGAAAATTTTCCGCATAACAGAATCATTTTCAGGCCATACAAATACGATTACCAGCATGAAGTCATCAAGCGCTGCATATCGCTCGGAAGGGAATTCCAGAATTTTCATTTGAGCACAGCGGAATCCTACGTACCCGACTACTCCACATCATTGGTCATGGTCTGCCATCGCGCCTATAAAGCACACCTGTTCAGCCTGGCAACGGGCCGTCCTATATTTCTTTGCCATCCGGACGGAAATCCCACGGCATCGCAGGACTCATCGGTGGAGGCCTGCGCCGAAAGCGAACTGGTGGAAAAAATAAGAGCCTACATCCACAAGAGGGAAACCATCACATCGGCTCAGCGTGTTGAAAACTGCGCAAGACTTGGCTTCCACAACCCCGGAAGCTCCGTGGAATACCTCGTCAAGAACATCGAACACATCGTCGAACACAAGCCGCACAAGGAATGGACCTACTACAATCTGGATTCAGCCAGCAGGCAGATGGATCCGACGACCTACACCGCCCTGCAGGTCATTTCGGCAAAACCGGCAAACATGGCGCTCAATTCCATCGCCGCAAAATATCCATCAAAACACGAAATACTGCTGTTTCTTGCCGACAGCTATTCCAGAAAAAACACGATCCTTGATTACTATTCAAAGCTGAGTCTGATATATTTCCACAAACTAATAACTTCAGAAGACCTGCCCACAGGCCTGAGGACCGTTGCTGAACATTGGTGGGCCCGCATGGGCGGCATCCTGCTGGAACGTGCATATGGAAACAAAGATATCGACCCTCGGCATTCCATAAATTCAATCGACGCCCTGGAGGAAGGTCTTCTATCCAACTTGCTGCTCGCCACAAAAGACATCCAAAAGGAAGAGGATCATGAGCACGCCGGATGCAGGATATTGATCGATCTCGAGACCATTCAGCCAATTATGCATCACGGCGAACTCGCTCTGTATGGCGCGAGAAAACTGGCAAATCAATTGCTTGAAGACGAGGAAATCGCACCGAATGTCAGCATGATCGTGGACCCGGATCCGCGGCTCGTTGGAACCCAGGCAGGTGAACTGATCATCCAACACACTGATGCCCTCCATGCATCCGCAGCACCAATCTTGATTTGCTCATTCACGTATCTCCTGGAAAGCTTTATTTTCTTGAAAGAAACCCTTGGATCAAGCAGAAAACTGTATGCCATATGCAAAGACCAGCAGATCCTGAGCTTTCTGCCACTGCTGCAAGAGACACAAAACAGGCGTCGTCCATAACAAGCCCCCCCCCCGAAGACCGACATGAAAAACTCTGAATACACAGGCTCTACGGAGGCCAGGCATCACATGAACAATCCAACCATCATCTGGATCACCGGCTACTCGGGATCCGGCAAGACCACCGTGGGACGGAAGGTAAACTTTCTTCTCAATCAACAGAACATGAAGTCGGTCTTTCTGGATGGAGACGATCTGCGCGCAGTGCTCGGCGAAAAATGGGGATACTCCAAGGAAGAGCGAATCGCACTGGCGCACAGCTACTTCCGGCTCTCCAACCTGCTGATGGCCCAAGGCCTGACCGTCGTCATATCGGCAGTTGCGATGTACCAGGACGTCTATGCCTGGATCAAGACCAATGTCGACCGCTCGCTGGTGGTCTATCTGGACGTTCCGGAAGACGAGCGCAAGGCAAGAGACCGCGCAACCAAGAATATCTATGGAAAAATCGGCAACACCCGACATCTGTATGACGATCCAGGCTTCGCTGACCTGATCGTGAAGAACTCCGGCACAATGACGCCCGATGCCTCCGCTGAAATGATCCTGTCGGCAATACGCACGGTGGATGCGGCTGAAAGGCCGGACAAAGGCCGCGGCACGCACTGGAATACATACTATTCGACAGGCCAGCTGATTTCCGTCCCCTCATCCTTCGCACAGCTCGTCGCGCGGCAGTCCCCCGGAAAGGCCCGCCTTCTCGAAATCGGTTGCGGTAACGGCCGGGACTCAATCTTCTTCTCCAACCAAGGTCTGCATGTAACCGCGATCGATCCATCACAGGCGGCCATCGACGTATGCCGCTCGACGCCTGGAGGCGGGAACATTAAATTCATTCAAGGCACGGTGGATCAGCTCACGGAAGCCCATGCAGGGAAATTCGATATCGCGTACAGCCGCTTCTGCTTGCATGCGATGACCGAGGCGGAAGAAATCCGTACACTCGAAGTCGTCTGGAAAGCCCTCCAACCGGAAGGCCATTTCTACATTGAGTGCCGCTCCATAAACGACCCTCTGGCACGCCAGGGAGAGGTCATCAGCCCCACCGAGCGCATTCATGGCCACTATCGCCGCTTTATCGTTCTTGACGAACTGAAGGCGCGCCTCGACCAGGCCGGATTTGACGTTCTCTGGTCCGAGGAAAGCGATAATGTCGCATTCATTGCCGGAGACAATCCAGTCGTGATCCGCCTTGCCGCCATACGTAGAAACCCGGTAAATGCTCCGCATCAAGAAGGATCAATCCATGAATAAATTCGACGAAGTCGGAGAGAAATATTGCAAATTAAGATGGATGAACGAGGAGCGTGCTGACTACATGAGGTCATTCATTGAAGAACACGACATTAAGGACATCATCGAAATCGGCTTTCTGTATGGTAAAAGCAGTGCCTACTTTGCAGCGATCCTGGAAGATCGGGGAACAGGCCATCTGACGACTTTCGATCTCAAGACGGCAGCGGATCGGGATCCAAACATATTCAGCATATTGGATTCATTACAGCTAGGTCATCGGGTAACGGCTCGCATGGCCGAAAGAAGCTATACCTGGGAGCTGGCAAAACTCATCCAAATGGAGCCCAGGCCTCTATTCGACTTCTGCTACTACGATGGCGGCCACACGTGGGACACTACGGGTTTTGGATTTCTATTGGTGGACATGCTGCTGAAACCAGGGGGGTGGATTGCCTTTGATGATCTCAACTGGACCATCGACGACGATAAATCACCCGAATGGCAGGCAAAATTCACGCATTACTCCACCGACGAAAAGCAGTCCGCCGGCGTGCGCATGGTGTATGAATCGATCGCTCCGCACCTGGGTTATGGCAATTTTTTTGAGGAAAAGAAATTCGGATGGGGATTCGCCCAAAAGAAAGCCTCACCGCCCACCGAAGACTAGCCACATTCCAGACGACCCGGCCCCTGATGGAGACAGTAAAGCGCTTGGCGACGTATCGCCGATGTTCAGATCATTCAGGCCTTCACTTCACCCTCAACCCATCCAGTTGCCAGACCGACCGCTCGAAAGACCGCTCGCGCACCTGAGGCGGCAGACGGTCGTAGGGATACACCACGAACAGCGGCCCCTTGTCGCGCGGGGACATGGGCTTGCCGTCCATGCGCAGCGCGATGATCACGTCGTAGGCTTCGGCGTCCTTGAAGGGGATGTCGGCGGTGTAGTCGTTGACCGCGACCGCCTCGACATGGGTGCCGCCGACGCCGGCGGCGGCCAGCACGTCGCGCAGCAGCGGCCCCCGGAACGACACGGGGCGCAGATACCAGGGCGTGGTGACCTTGTAGGTCTGTTGCGGCAGGGCTTCCAGCATGCGCATGTCGAACCGGGTCCGTCGGCCCTGGCTTTCCACCGTCAGCACGATCTTGCCGGGCGCATCCGGCTGCGCGGAAACCGCGATACCGCGCGGATGAATGAAGGCCGCGACGAGGACCGTCACGGCCGCGAGCAGCACGAGATAAAGCCCGCCGAGCAGCACGAGGCGCCGGCCACCCATCCGGGGGCGGCGGCGGCCACGCGGGGGCGGCGGCCGACGATGCCGAAAGGCCATCATGGCGTCCCCTCCGGCCGCGCGGCGCGCGCGAGCGTTTCGATCTCCACGTCGTCGACCTGCTCGGGACGCATGAAGCTTCGCGCGTAGTCCAGCCACACCCGGCTGCGCAGGAAATACTGGAACAGCTCGGGATCCAGATGCCCGCCCCGGCACATGGAAGCCATGATGCCCAGCGATTCGGACAGGGACTTGGGCGGCTTGTAGGGCCGGTCGGCCGCCGTGAGGGCCTCGAACACGTCCGCCAGCGCCATGATCCGTTCCGTGGTGCCCAGCTGCTCGCCGCGCAGGCGGCGCGGGTAGCCCTTGCCGTCCATGCGCTCATGGTGGTTGGCCGCGATGTCGGGCACCCGTGACAGGTGGGCCGGCCAGGGCAGGCTTTTGAGCATGATCAGCGTCTGCACGATGTGGTCGTTGATGGCGAAGCGGTCCTCGTCGGTCAGCGTGCCGCGCTGGATGGACAGGTTGTGCAGTTCGCCCAGGTTGCGCCGGTGTTCGGGCAAGACCATGTCGAACCCCCAGGTATTGCGCGGATCGCCGCGCTCCACGGCGGGCCGCCGCGCCTCGCCCCAGGGCACGACGTGGTCCGGCCGGTCGGCCAGCAGCCGTTCGGTGGCGGGCAATGCCGGCGGCCCGGGCCGGCTGCCGGCGAACCGGGCGCTTTCCTGCGCATCCAGGCCCAGGGCATCGTCGAAATGGCGCTGCCAGGTCCGCGCGCCGATGGCGCGCAGGCGTTCGATGGCCTCGTCGGACAGGCTTTCGCCGCCGATATTGCAGTCCGCGACGAAACGGAAGTCTTCGCGCAGTTGCGCCTGACGCGCATCGCGCCGGGATTCGGCGGCATGCGCGTCTTCGCCGTCCAGGCGGGCACGCAGGCAGTCGATCTCGGCGTCGCGCCAGAGCGCTTCGAAGCGCATGCGGATTTCGTGGATGCGGTTGTAGATGACTTCCAGCTTGGTGGCCTTGTCCATGATGTGCTCGGGACTCGTCACCTTGC
Organism: uncultured Castellaniella sp.; assembly: GCA_965652675.1. Lineage (GTDB taxonomy): Bacteria > Pseudomonadota > Gammaproteobacteria > Burkholderiales > Burkholderiaceae_B > Castellaniella. The sequence continues at coordinate 606 of CBFGXR010000001.1, read as the reverse complement.
CGCAGTCGTGCAGCCAGGCCGCGAGCCGGAAGGCCTCGCGCTCGTCTTCGCTCAGATGGAAATCGGCATAGGGGCCGTCGGCCTCGGCCTGCATGCGGTCGGCCAGCAGGATGGCCAGTTTCGGCACCCGCTCGCAGTGTCCGCCGGTGTAGGGACTCTTGGCGTCGATGGCGTCGGCCAGGATGTGGGTCACGGCTTCGAACAGCTTGCGCTGCGCGACGATGAGCTGGCGCGTCTCGATGGCCACGGCCAGCATGCCGGTCAGGCGATCGGCGAAGGCCTCGAATTCGGGCGCCGCATGATCCCAGTCCTCGTCGTGGACCAGCATGAGCAGCCCCAGCAACCGGCCGTCGCGGCCGCGCAGCGCGAAGGCGATGCCCAGACGCCCCTGGTCCCGGGCGCCCGCCAGCGCCGCATCGCCCTCGTCCACATTCATCGAATCCCGCAGCTCCGCCTGCGCCCCGCACGCGGCCACGCGGGTCAGGCGGCTGCGTTCGCGATTGAACAGGTAGACGGCGCCGCCCTGGCAGCGCGTGGCGTGGACGAACTTTTCCAGCACCTGCTCGAGCATGGCTTTGATGCGCGCTTCTGGAATTTCACGGCCTT